>DATBEI010000024.1:0-8793 GCA_036269595.1 Candidatus Sulfotelmatobacter sp. | reverse complement strand
GCATTATGGATGTATGACTATTTTGTCCGCCGCCAGGCAACTGCGGCGGCTTGACTCGAATGAGAAAGGGTGCCCCATCCTTCTTTCGCGTTCTTTGCGAAAGAGGGTGGGGATTTTGATCCGCAAAACTGGAAATGGCCCAAGCGGTCGCCTTTTTTGATAACTTCTGATTTCGATGCGCAAAACCAGACCGAGCGACATCGCGGATCAGATTCGTAGCGCATTGCAAGGGGGCGGCTCCGCCGAGCACGCCGCCGGAGTGCAGTTTCGATTGGAACGATGTCACCGTGCTCCCCGATTCGCCCAAATCCCGCCTCCCGTTTACAATTAGGGTTTGCCCATGGACCTTGCTGCTATCCAGTCTGCGCTGCGCGAACGCAACATTGACGCGTGGCTCTTTTACGATCATCACCACCGCGATCCCATCGCTTATCGTGTGCTCGGCTTGCCCACCAGCCTGATGGTTACTCGCCGCTGGTTTTACCTGATTCCCGCCGAAGGTGAGCCGGTCAAACTGGTGCACAAAATTGAAGCCGGACACCTCGATACCTTGCCCGGCAAGAAGCATCAATATTCCGGCTGGCAGGAGTTGTTCGACAAGCTAAAGTCGATGCTGGCGAATCAGCGCGACCTCGCCATGCAGTATTCGCCCAACAACATTGTTTTTTACGTCTCGCTGGTGGATGCGGGCACGGTCGACCTGATCCGCGGCCTCGGCAAAAATGTTGTCAGCTCCGCCGACTTGGTCGCGCAGTTCGAATCCACTTGGACCGAAGAGCAGATCCGCTCCCACTTCGCCGCGCGCGATAGCGTCGATTCCATTGTGGCCGAGTCGTTCAAGGAAATCGGCCGCCGCGTGCGCAACGGCGGCGTCACGGAACACGAAATTCAGCAGTGGTTCATGGAAGCCTTCGCGCGCGAAAATTTGTTGACCGACGATCCGCCTATCGTCGCCGTCAATGCCAACGCCGGAAACCCGCACTACGAGCCGCATGCCAGCCATCCCGTTCCGGTTCGCGAAGGCGATCTGATCCTGCTCGACGTGTGGGGCAAGAAAAATACGCCTAACGCCGTCTACTACGACATCACCTGGATGGGCTTTGTGGGCGGTCCGCCCTCGGGCCGCATGCATGAAGTTTTCAACATCGTGCGCGACGCCCGCGACGCCGGCGTGAAAACCGTGGTCGACGCGATTCATTCCGGGCGCCGCATCGCCGGATGGGAAGTCGATCGCGCCACCCGCGGCCACATCCAGAAAGCCGGATACGGCGATTATTTTATTCATCGCACGGGACACTCCATCGGCACCGACGTCCATTCCAACGGCGCCAACATGGACGATCTGGAAATTCACGACGAGCGCCAGATTCTTCCCAACTCCTGTTTCTCCATCGAACCCGGCATTTACCTGCCGGAGTTTGGCGTGCGCAGCGAGGTGAACGTGCTGGTGCGCCCCAAGTCCGCCGAAGTTACCGGCAAAATTCAACGCGAGATTGTGAATATCTGAATGGCTAATTCCACAACTGACAAAACGAGAATCCAGCAGGCGCAACCCGCGAGCGTGATGGCAGTCGTCGCGCCCGCGGTCGGCTGGCTCATTCCCGGCGCGGGGCACATGATCCAGAAGCGCTGGATTCGCGGCTTGCTCCTCTTCATCTCAATCGCAACTTTGTTTCTGCTGGGCCTCGCCATGCAGGGGCGTATTTACAAAGCAAATGGCGGCGATATTCTCGACATCCTCGGCTTCATCGGCGACGTGGGCGCGGGCGGATTTTACATTTTGACGCTGGCCAACGACTGGGGGCAAGGCGCGATTGCTTTTGCCACCGCCGACTATGGCACAAAATTTATGATCGTTGCCGGCTTGCTGAATTTTATCGCCGTCGCCGATGCCTATCACATTGCCATCGGGAAGAAACGATGAACCCGCTCTCAGCTGTCAGCTTTCAGCTATCAGATCGAAACTTTTCGCGGAGATTCGCGCAGTGAACATCACTCTCAATCACTTCAGCGCGGCGGCTGTGTTCGCCCTGTTCGCCTCCATCGTATTCGGCATCACCCACCGCGACAGCACTCGCGAGATGGTGCGCTACGGTCTCTACTGCTTCGCCATGTTCCTCGGTGGAGTGTTCGTGGCAGGCTGGGCCATGTGGCTGTTGCGTAGATGATTCGATCCACTCGTAGAGACGTAGCTTGCTACGTCTCTAGCGGCGCGCCACGATGAAGGCGAGGAAGACGTTGCAAGCAACGTCTCTACGATAAAAAGACAGCTGCCCTTCTCATCCTTCCCACACGAACGCGTCGAAAATCTTCTTCTCCTCAAACTTCAGGCGGCGATACAGCGCCACCGCCCGCGCATTCGCCTCGGTCACGGTTAGCGATAGCAGTGAAAAATTCCGCTTCCTCAAGTTTCCCTCCGTCGCCGCCATCAGCGACTCGCCAATCCTTCGCGAGCGATACTCCGGCAGCACGCACACTTGCGTCACGTGGCCCACGTCGTGCCGGACACGCGAGCACAGAATCAATCCAATCAAACTGTTCGCCCGGCGGTCCAGCGCCACGAACGACGACTCGGCATCGAACACGCCACATCCCGGAAAGCGCACAATGTTGTTCAAGAAACGCAGCGAACCGCTCAGCGTGTGGTACTGGTCATTGATCTGCGCATCCACATGGGTGCGATAGGCTGCGGTAATCACCGCTGCCGAAGGCTGGTAATCCCCGTCAGTCCAGCGCCGGATCTCAACTTCCGGATGCACAGCCGTTTTCTCCGGCGCGGATTTTCCCAACGCGAGCGTCATGAACAGCCGTGGATGCCGCTGGAATCCCGTCTCCAGAAACGGCCGCGAAACCGAGTTCACTTCATGTGCAAGCAACTGCGCCTCCACCCGATGAATTCCCGGAGACTGCTGCAACGTTTCGATCACATGCGTCAGTAACTTTAATTCGACCTCGCGGGCATTGGGCAGGCGCGTACCGTTGATGACGTAGAGATCGCCAATCACTCCCTTGCTGCCCTCGTACACAAAAAATGAATAGCCGAACACGCGCCCGCGATCGACCGCCGCATATCCCGGCAGAATTTTTGCGTCGATATAGCGGAGGATCATCTCCGCCGAGCCCGAGTAATCCCACGAGAGTTGGCGCGACCACAGCTGCGTTTCATCGTCCAGCAGCGGACGCAGGTCGACAGAAGAAAAATGCCTGAGGTCGAGAATCTCCAATGGGCTCCGGCAGCGGGCCGCTGCAAAAACGCTGCGGCAAGACTCGCGGCAAAATTCCGAGTGTAGTGGGTTTCGCGGGCCCTAGGCAAACCCGGCGAACACCCGCGAGCAACATTCGAACAGTCTGCGCGGCGCGTGCTTCGGCGCACGCATCTTCGTGATGCGCATCACCGAACCTGCATAACAGCCGCGTAATTCACAACACTCTCGCCCCGCGACGTTCTGTCTAACGCCAATGTCTCTCAAGGTTTACGTCGATTTTCCTCCGCAAGCGCCAGGTGCTTGGCCTCACCCTGTTCTGTGACGCCGGTCACACCGCGCCGCCCCGCTTTTACGCATAATCGCATCCTGCTTGATTGAATTCCCGGAGTGATCGTCACTCCTTGGTTGGGGGACATCGTGGCAAAAGGACGCGTTTCGATCGTCGTGGAGCGTTGCAAAGCCTGTGGCTTTTGCGTGGAGTTTTGTCCCACGCACGTGCTCGCGCTTTCTTCCGCCTTCAATTCCAAGGGCTACCATCCGCCGCACGTGGTGCATCCGGAAAAATGCAGCGGCTGCGATCTCTGCGGCATGTACTGCCCCGATTTTGCCATCGCCGGAACCAAGGTCGCGCCACCCGCGAACGGAGGTAAGAAATGAAAGCTGATCCCCACGGAGTTTTAACCGGCACGCATTTTCTCGACGGCGACCACGCCTGCTGCGAAGGCGCGTTGGCGGCCGGCGCGCGCTTTGCTGCCGGATATCCCATTACGCCCTCCACCGAAGTGGTCGAACGTTTTGCCGCACGCGTTCCCACCGTCGGTGGAACTTTCATTCAGATGGAGGACGAACTTGCCGCGTCAATCGCTTTGCAGGGCGGTGTGTGGGGAGGCGCCAAGGCTTTCACCGTAACCTCCGGCCCCGGCTTCTCGCTGATGATGGAACACATCGGCTACGCGGCCATGACCGAGACGCCGTGCGTCTTCGTCGACGTGCAGCGCGGCGGTCCCTCCACCGGATTGCCCACGCTTCCCGCGCAGGCCGACATGATGCAGGCGCGCTGGGGATCGCATGGCGACTACGAGATCATCGCGCTCTGCCCCAACTCGCCGCAGGAATGTTTCGACCTGACTATCAAGGCCTTCAACTTTGCGGAAGAATTTCGCGTGCCCGTCATGTTCATGATGGACGAAGTTGTCGGACACATGACGGAAAAAGTCGTGATCCCGCCCGCCGATCAGATCGAAGTCACTCCACGCAAGCACACCAAAAAGGCCATCGAAGACTATCTGCCCTACGGCACCAATGGCGACCTAGTCCCTGAGATGGCGCATGCCGGCGAGGGCTACAAGTTTCACGTCACTGGCCTGACGCACGACGAACGCGGCTATCCCAATATGACGCCGCCGGTGCAAGACAAGCTGGTGCGCCGCCTGCAAAATAAAATTCGCAATGCCGCCGACCGCATTTGCCTGTTCGAGGAAGAGCGCCTCAATGACGCCGACGTGGTCGTAGTCTCCTACGGCATCACGTCGCGGGTGGCGCAGCGGGCCATCGACGAGGCGCGCAACCGCGGCTTGCGAGTCGGAAAGCTGCGGCTCATCACCGCATGGCCTTTCCCCGAAAAAAAGATCGCGGAACTGGCCTCGCACGTGAAAGCGTTCGTGGTGCCCGAACTCAACCTGGGCCAGATGGTGCGCGAGGTGCAACGCGCTGCCGACGGTAAAGCGAAAACCTTCGCTGTGTCGCACGCCGGCGGCGGAGTGCACAATCCTGACGAAATTCTGAACGCCATCGTGGAGGCAAGCCGATGCTGAACATTCTGGACAATAACCGCGACGACGCATTCGACGACACTGTGAATCCCGTCGAACCGTTTCTGCGCAGCGACCGTATGCCCCACATCTGGTGCCCCGGTTGTGGCATCGGCACCACGGTCAATTCGTTTGCTCGCGCCCTGATCGAATCGAACATCGATCTTGAATCGCTTGCCCTGGTCTCTGGCATCGGCTGCACGGGCCGCGTGGCGGGCTATGTGAAGCTCGATTCGTTTCATACCACGCACGGCCGCGCCATCCCATTCGCCACCGGACTCAAGCTGGCGAACCCCAAGCTCAACGTCGTGGTCTACTCCGGCGACGGCGACCTGTCGGCCATCGGCGGCAATCACCTCATCCACGCCGCGCGCCGCAACATCGACCTGAAAGTTATCTGCGTCAACAACCTGATTTATGCGATGACCGGAGGCCAGACCGCGCCCACCACGCCCGGGCACGCCACCACATCGACCAATCCTTACGGAACCTTTGAGCCGGCGTTTAACCTTCCGCACCTGGTGGAAGCCGCGGGCGCCGTCTACGTGGCGCGCTGGACCACCTTCCACGTGCGGCAACTGTCGCGCTCCATCAGCGAAGCGTTCCAGAAAAAAGGATTCTCGTTCATCGAAGTCATCTCGCCCTGCCCCACGCTCTACCAGCGCCGCAACAAAATGGGCGACGGCCTCGACACCATGAAGTACTACAAAGAAAAAAGCAAAGTGAAGAACGGCGCGCCCACCAGCGAAGTCGGCCTCACGCTCAACGGCGAAATCACGGTCGGCAAATTCGTGGACCGCGACCGCCCCGACTATCAAACCATGATGCGCGCGCAATACGTCGACACGCTGGGCGAGCGCTACATCGAAGAACCAGAAACGGAGTGCGTATGCGGCTAACTGAGATTCGTGTGGCAGGCTTCGGCGGCCAGGGAGTCATCCTTTCGGCGATCGTGCTGGGCAAGGCGGCGTCGATTTACGAAAACGGATTCGCCACCATGACGCAAAACTTTGGCCCGGAAGCGCGCGGCGGCGCCTGCAGCGCGCAGCTTGTTCTTTCCGACGCGCCCGTGCTCTATCCTTACGTTACGCGGCCCGACGTCATGGTCGTCATGTCGCAGGAGGCCTACAACCGTTTTGCGCCCGAGCTCAAGCCGGAAGGCCTGCTGATTATCGAAGAGGATTTGGTGCGCGTCTCCGACCTGAAAGGCGATCCCAAGGTCTACAGCATTCCCGCCACGCGCATCGCCGAAGAACTGGGCAAACGCATGGTTCTCAATTCGGTGATGGTAGGATTCTTCACCGCCGTCACTAAGCTGCTCACGCCAGACGCGGTGCGGAAGGCCGTTGCTGACTCCGTGCCCGCAAGTTTCCGCGAACTAAATATGAAAGCATTCGAACGAGGATTCGTTTACGGAAACGCCGAACTCGCCGATAGCCCCGCCCGCGCGGGGTTGCAAGAGCTGACGTACTCAAGCGAGTAAGTTTTTTCTTAGCTAGAAGCCAGCAGCTAGTCGCTAGAAGCCCATCCTGCTACACTCATCCGTTTGCCGTAGAGACGTTGCTTGCAACGTCTTGCCGGCGACGCTCGTGCTGCGGTTCCGCACCCGTGCCGCTGCCCGAGACGTAGCCAGCTACGTCTCTACGGATGATTTCAGACCATGATTTCGTGACTTTGATTTCGTGCCATGATTTCGGGACGATGATTTCGTGGCGAAGATTTCGTGCCATGATTTCGTTGTCGGATGATTTCGTAGGGGGTCGCTTATGCGCCGGCTTCTTCTCTCTTTTCTCGTTCTCGCCTTCACTCTTCCCGCTCTCGCCCAGGCCAAGCATCCCTTCACATTTGAAGACATGATGAAGCTGAAGCGCGTCGGCGATCCGCAAGTCTCGCCCGACGGCAGGTGGGTCATCTTCAGCGTAGTCGACGTGGATCTGGAAATGAACACGAAGACGCCGCACATCTGGATCGTCCCGCTGAACGCGAATGCAGGGACGGCTCATGTGGGAAAGGCTGGTGTGGGGACGGATCGTGTGGGGACGGGCGCCCCGCCCGTCCAAGCCGAGCGAAGCTCGGCAGGCTCTTCGTCGTCGGAGCGGGAGATTATTGCCGATCAAGATGCCGACCGCCCCCGCTGGGCGCCGGACGGCAAGCACTTCGCATTCCTGTCGACAAAAGAAGCCGGCTCGCAAGTCTGGATCGCGGAGTTTAACGATCTTGACGGCTTGGTGACGGGAGTACATAAGCTGACCTCCATCACCACTGAGGCGAACGGTGAGCTGTGGTCTCCCGATGGCAAGAATATTCTGTTCACCTCCGATGTGTATCCCGAATGCGACGGCGCGCCCGAGGCGGAGACGAGCTGCAATGCGAAAAAGCTAAAAGAAGTTGAGCAATCAAAAGTGAAGGCGTTGATTTTCGATCACCTGCTGTATCGCCATTGGAATGCCTACAAGGAAGGTAAGCGTAGCCACATATTCGTAATTTCCAGATTAATGGAACCGATTGTGCACGATCCAAATGCTCCGCCCGTGGACACCGTTCCGCGCGATCTCACGCCCGGTGACTACGACGCGCCCGTGTTCTCGCTCGGCGGGCAAGATGACTACTCGTTCTCGCCTGACGGAAAAGAGATTTGCTACACCTCGAATCACGATAAGAATCCGGCAGCCTCGACCAACAACGACCTGTGGATCGTCCCGGTCAACGTAGGGGCGGACGCATTCGTCCGCCCCGCGAGCGGAGCGAGCGGCGTCGAAGGTCCCGCCCAAGCCCAGCATTGGGTCAAGACCGTTCTGGCCCAGACCAAAAACATCACCGCCGACAATCCTGCCAGCGACTCGTCGCCGCTCTACTCGCCCGATGGCCGCTACATCGCCTACCGCGCCCAGCAGCGTCCGGGATACGAGAGCGACGAGTTTCGATTAATGGCGTACGACAGAAGTTCTAGCAAGTCGAGGGAACTTTTCACGGCTACCACGTCGGACTGGGTCGGGACATTCATCTGGGCGCCTGACTCCAGGAGGATATTTTATGTCTCGAACCACCAGGAAGGGGCTGGCGAGGGACAGATGAATGTCGTTTGGTCGACGACTGTCGAACCCGTAGCAGTAAATCCCAAACCGTTCGTCCAGAGCCTGCCCGAAGATGTCAGAAAGGGTTTGCAGCCTATCACAAAATTGATAATGGCTGAGGCATGGGCTCGGGGTTATGCCGACGATCTTGCATTCTCTCCCGACGGAAAAACCTTGTTCTTCACGCGAATGTCGCTGCAGAGGCCGAATGAGATTTGGCAACTGATCCTTCCTCCAAAAATCGAGTGGGACAATCTTCCGCGAGGAGAGCCGCTAACCCACTTCAACGATGCTGTCCTTTCTGAAATTTCAATGTCTCCGCTGCAGACGTTTTGGTTCACCGGAGCTCACGACGACAAGGTGGAGGGCTTTCTAATTAAGCCGCCGAATTTCGATGTGTCGAAGAAATATCCCGTGAAGTTTCTCATTCACGGCGGGCCGCAGGGGGCTTGGGGAGATGATTGGTCGTATCGTTGGAATCCCGAACTGTTTGCGGCCCCAACTTCATCGACGAGCGGCGGATACGTCGTCGTTATGATCAACTTCCACGGCTCGACCGGATACGGGCAGAAGTTCATCGACGCCATCAACGGCGACTGGGGCGGCGCTCCGTATGAAGACCTGATGAAGGGCCTCGACTATGCCGAGGAACATTATCCATTCATCGATAAGACGCGCGAGTGCGCTCTGGGCGCGAGCTAT
>DATBEI010000011.1:0-14980 GCA_036269595.1 Candidatus Sulfotelmatobacter sp. | reverse complement strand
GGCAACTCGATGCGGAACGACTCGAGCGAATTAAAAATCTTTTCACTCTTCTGCGCTTCCATACTGAACCTGTCTCCCTCCCGCCGCCACTCTGGCGAAGCCGTTGGTTTACACAGTCGTTCGTTCACTCGTCGTAGCTGTCGCGGCTCGTCGACCTTGCGCCGATGCTCTGTCGGCCAAAGAAACCGTGGCCCGATCCCGCATTTTTGCCCCCAAAATAACGAAGCAGCGAGTAGATCCCAATTCGCAGCGATGGCCTAGGGAAGTGTTACCACTGCGACCGAGAATCCCGCCAGCTTCAGGCTGTCTGTGCTCAGTTTCGCCGTCCCGGGAGGGTCGAATCCGGTCGTCTGATCGACGTAGTTTACTTGTCCCCCGCTTGCGCCTGCAATTTCCACATCCATCGAACGATTGCGCTTATTGACCAGCAAAACTCGCTTCTTGCCGTTTTGTGTGGTGAACGTAAGTGTGTAAACATAGGGATTTCCTGGCGCCGCGGTCTCCATCTCCACCAACTTGTCCCCGGCACTGCAATTGTCGTGCAGCAGCTTGAGCACCCAATAGCGCGCATTCGGCTTTCCGTTATCCCAATCCACCATGGAGACGCTGGGATATTGCGTCGGAAATCCTACCAGCTGCGATTCTCCGGCGACATCGACTCCAATCTTAGTCAACTCGCCGAAGATGTAAGCGTACATCGCTCCGGCAAGATTCCAATACGACTTTTCAATCGGCTTGGACACATGGCCGGGCTGATCTTGAACCGTATCATCAGCCGAAATAACCCCAAGCTCGTCGATCGTTGTTTTCGTCTCGGGTGAAAGCCGTTTGCGAATCGACTCGATATAACGAACCGTCTTTAGAAATCCGTCTGCCTGGTCAAAATAAGTGAACTGTTCCACTTCCGGACTCTGGTCGGCGCTGGGAACTGCATAGAAATGGTACGAGATGAAGTCCAGCGGCACACCTTGCTGGTGATTCTTGGGGTCGAGGAAGTATTCGAAAACGTGCGGATCGATTGGTATTGCCAGCGCCAGCCCAACAAACTTCATGTCGGGCTGAACTTTCTTCATCGCGGTAACGACGGCATCGTAGAAACGCGTATACGTTTCCGGATCGAAATGGTGCTCGAAGTCCACCTCATTCAGCACCTCCCAATGAGAAATCGGATAATGATATCCCGATTCGTGGCGCTTGCCGAACTCATCGGTGAAGCCGCCTTGCGTGTACCACGAAATCAGGCGAGCGTAATAATCGGCCACCTCTTTCATGCTGGGATCACGCAGCTCCGTTCCCTGCTCATAATTCCATGTGACCTGATTAGGGTCCGCGGGATACGTTACCGGTTTGTCCGTCTTGTACATCCACTGCGGAATTGTGCTGAAGTTGAGAATGACCGAGTCCCCCTGGTAGCATTCAGGAAGTCGATGGTCATGGGATCGATGACAGAGAAATCCCAGTACGTCTTTCCATCTTGTGGCGGCTCCAGCTCCGCCACTCCCAGCTTCGGATACGGCAGCCATGGTACGTACCGCACATAGTCCGCGCCCAGCTCACGTAGAGATTTGAATGCGTTGCCGTGTACGAGCGTCCCGCGCTGCAGAGGAGGATTCACCACAACCTGCAGAGTCGGCGTGGTCTGGGAGACGCGAAAGACCTTATCCCAGTGCACCGTTATTTTCGCCGCTGGATCCTGAGCAGCGCACACGCATGAAGTAAAGAAAATTGCCGCCAGGAATGCCAATGCGCGTTGCCGTAATCGGTTTTTCATTTGGTCCTCATCAACTCGCTTGCCGAACCGCATTGCACTGAGTTCGCGCCTCTCTACGGAGTCGAATCGTCGCACTCTCTGACTCAATCGTCAATGATGCTTCGCTTGGCAGTGCACAATGTGGACCCGCTTGCGGTTGACCTCTTGTAGCTTGTTTCAACTGCGGCTATGCTTGCCAGCTATTCGAGGAAGCGCTATCGCCGCAGGAAATTGGAGTCTGTTCATGCAAGGCACAGATTATCCCCTGAAGGTTGGGCTTTTCGGCATTGGACTGGACAGTTATTGGCCGCAGTTTCCCGGCCTTCGAAATCGTTTAGCCGAATTCCTGGAGCGAGTCGCCCGCAAGCTCGAGGAATCTGGTGTTCTCGTTGTCAACCTCGGGCTGATCGACACACCCCAGAAGTCCGTTGCCGCTGGCCATGACTTCCGAATAGCAGATGTCGATCTCATCTTCTTATATGTCACGACCTACGCGCTCTCCTCGACGGTGCTGCCCGCCGTCCGCCGGGCGAAAGTTCCCGTAATCGTTCTGAATCTCTCGCCCGCGCCCGCGATTGATTATGACCAATTCAATCGGCTCGGCGACCGCACCACAATGACCGGAGAGTGGCTGGCTTTCTGTCAGGCTTGCCCGCTTCCCGAGATTGCCAACGTCTTCAATCGTTGCCGGATTCCATTCTTTCAAGTGAGCGGCATGCTGGAAAATGATCCCATCGCCTGGAATGAAATTGGCGAGTGGATCGCTGCTCTCCGCGTCGCTCACATCATGGAACACAATCGCCTCGGTGTGATGGGCAATTATTATGGCGGTATGCTCGACATCTATTCCGATCTTACCCAGCAGTTGGCCTATTTTGGCGGACATGTCGAAGTGCTCGAGGTCGAAGAACTCGCGGCCATGCGGCGCGACGTGCAGGACGCAGAGCTAAACCGGAGAGTCCAGGAATTCAAGTCAGCGTTCGACGTGCAACCAGATTGTTCTGCCGAAGAACTGCAGCGAGCCGCGCGAACCTCCGTTGCACTCGATCGACTCGTCGAAGTTCACCGCCTCGGCTCGCTGGCTTACTATCACAAGGGCGTGGGAAGTCCAGAGAATGAAGACGCCATCAGCTCCATCATACTTGGAACGAGTTTGCTGACGGCGCGAGGAATTCCTGTCGCGGGTGAGTACGAGATCAAAAATGCGCAAGCCATGAAAATCTTGGACTCTCTCGGGGCAGGCGGTTCCTTCACCGAATACTATGCCGTCGACTACAACGACGACCTGGTGCTGATGGGCCACGACGGTCCCGGCCATATCGGTATCGCGGAGGGAAAAATAAAGGTTCGTCCCTTGCAGGTCTACCACGGAAAGGTTGGGCATGGGCTGTCGGTGGAAATGTCGGTCAAGCATGGGCCGGTAACCCTGCTTTCTCTGGTTCAGACCGCCGACGGAAAACTCAAGTTGTTAGTCGCTGAGGGGGAATCGGTCGCCGGCCCAATTCTCGAAATTGGCAATACCAACAGCCGTTACCGATTTTCAATTGGCGCAAGGAACTTCCTTAACGAGTGGAGCTCTCATGGACCGGCACACCATTGCGCCGTCGGATTAGGTCACGTGTCAAGCCAATTAAAAAAATTGGGCGCGTTGCTGGGAATGGAGTGCGTCCGCCTATGTTAACGGGCAGATATGAACGACGAATCGCCGAACCAACCATGCCCCCAGTCGAGGTCTCACGCCAGGAGGATTAGGTGAAAGGTTTCAGATTACTTAGTGTGGTCTTCGCAATTGCGGTTCTCGGATCGACTGCCGCAGCCGTCCCTGTCCACCTGCGTTGTGAATATCTGGAAAATCCTCTCGGCATCGACATTGCGACCCCGCACCTTTCCTGGCAGAGCGACAACTCCGAGCGAGACTGGAGACAGACCGCCTATGAGGTCTTGGTAGCGAGTAGTGTCGAAAACGTGCGCACTGGCAAAGGCGACGTTTGGGACAGCGGCAAGATGGATTCCGCCGGGTCGGTGGGAATCGCATATCGCGGCCCCGCGCTGGAATCGCGAAAGAGATATTTCTGGAAAGTTCGAGTCTGGGACGCAGCCGGGCAAGCCTCCGAGTCGGCGGATCCAGCCTGGTGGGAAATGGGCCTCCTTCATCCGGAAGATTGGAAAGCAAAATGGATTCGCTGGAAGAATCCCGAAGATGATGCCGACCGCCAGCGTATCCGCTGGATTTGGCTGCCTGGCCAAGATGCGCTCGCAGCCATCCCGAAAACTGCCGCGATTTTTCGACTCACCGTAAATCTTCCTAAAGATGCAAAACAGACTGTTCTTTTTCTGGCGACGCACGGCGAGTACGTCGCCAAGGTGAACGGCCATCAAGTCGATGCTAAGAGCCGATGGAGCACCTTCGATCGAAACGATATCAGCGATCAAATGGTCGTCGGCAAGAAGAACTTAATTGAAGTAACCGTGACGGCTCCCGATGCCCCAGACTCCGGACCGAATGCGGTCGCGAAAACGACCACGGCGGCACTCACGGGCTTAATCAAGATCACGCGTTCCAAGGGCGACCCAATTCGCATTCCCACGAATGCCGATTGGAAAGCAAGTTCTGACAATGCCGCGCATTGGCAATCAGCTCAAGTTGTCGCCGACTTGAATGACAAACGGCTGGGAGATCCCGGCCAACTGCCGCAGCCAGCCGCCTATTTGCGACGATCGCTTGTGGTGGCAAAAAATGTACAAAGCGCCAGGCTCTACGTGACAGCACTGGGCAGCTATCGCGTATTCCTGAACGGCACCCGCGTTGGCCGCGATGTGCTCACGCCCGATTTCACCGACTATCGCAAGCGCGTTCTTTATCAGGCCTATGACGTGACCAGCTTATTGGTCAACGGCAACAACGTCATCGGCGCTCTGCTCGGCGACGGCTGGTATGGCAGTGGCCTCACTTGGGTTGGAATGCATTTCTTCGCTCCCCCTGACCGTTTAGTGGCGCAACTCGAAATCGATTATGCCGACGGCAGTCATGACACCGTCATCACCGATGAGTCGTGGAAAGGCGCGGAGTCGCCGATTCTTCGCTCCGACATCTACGCCGGAGAGGTTTACGACGCGCGCTTGGAACAGCCAGGCTGGGAGAAGTCTGGCTTTGACGACTCGACGTGGGCGGCGGCCGTGACGGCGGATGCACCCAGCATCGTTCTGTCCAGCCAGATCACCGCGCCTGCTCAGGTCATCGCTACCTTGGCACCAAACAAAGTGACGCTCGTCTCGAACGCAAGCTACGTCTTCGACCTGGGCCAGAACATGGTGGGATGGGCGAGCCTGAAAGTGAAGGGCGCTCCCGGCACAAGAATTCGTCTCCGTTTCGCCGAAATTCTGAATCCTGACGGCACCATTTACACCGCAAATCTCCGCGATGCCGAGGCCACTGACTACTACACTCTGCGCGGCGGCGGCGAAGAGTCCTTCTCTCCGCATTTCACTTTCCACGGTTTTCGCTATGTCGAAATGACCGGCTATCCCGGAACTCCGCCGCTCGATGCGATCCGAGGAGAAGTCGTCAGCAGCGTAAGCGGCGATCCGGTCGCCAAGCTCACCACCTCCAGCGACCTGGTCAACCGAATGTGGTCGATCGGCATTTGGGGTCAACGCGGAAATTTCCTGAGCATCCCGACTGACTGCCCGCAGCGCGACGAACGGCTAGGCTGGATGGGCGATGCCGGCGTTTTCTGGCGAACTGGAAGTTACAACTTCGACATTTCTGCCTTCTCCCAAAAATTCATTCAAGATATTGTCGATGCTCAAACTAGCCAAGGCGCCTTCACCAACGTTTCGCCCAATACCATGCCATTGGGCGAAGGCGAAACCGAGGGCACTTCGGCCTGGGACATGACAATGGTGGGCGCGCCTGGCTGGGGTGATGCAGGTGTGATCGTGCCGTGGACGACATGGCTGCAATATGCTGACCAGGCCGTCATTGAACAAAACTGGGATGCAATGCAGCGCTGGATGGAGTTCATTCAAAGTCGCAATCCGGATTTTCTGCGCAGCAAGGGCGTTGGCCCAAACTTCGCCGACTGGCTCGCTCCCGACGAAAATACGAACAAGGATCTGCTGGCGACAGCCTATTGGTCGCTAATCGCGAATATGATGTCGCAGATGGCGCGGGCTATTGGCAAAGAAGATGACGCCAGGCGCTATGACGATCTCGTGCAGAACATCCGCGCGGCCTTTCAGAAAGCCTACATCAAAGCCGACGGCACCGTTGGAACGGGAACGCAAACCTCCTACGTAGTCGCGCTCTACACCGGAATGGCTCCGGCTTCGCTTGAGCCGCTGCTCGTCGACAAACTTGTAAAGGACATCGAGGCTCGCAACTGGCATCTCTCGACGGGTTTTCTGGGTACGCCCTTCCTGCTTTTCACACTCGCCGATCACGGGCGCAGCGACGTCGCCTATCGCCTCTTGCTCAACGACACGTATCCCTCTTGGGGATACATGCTTTCCAAAGGCGCCACGACCTGGTGGGAGCGCTGGAACGGCGACACCGGCGATCCTTCCATGAATTCTTACAATCACTACGCGTTCGGTTCCGTCATTGCCTGGGTTTATCGTTACGCGGCTGGCATCGATACCATGCCCGATTCGCCCGGATTCAAGCAGATCGTGATACATCCGCACCTCGACGCGCGCATGCCCGCGGCACGAGCCGAATATGAATCGGTCTACGGCAAAATTGTCAGCGACTGGAAGGGCGCTCCCGCAGGCCCGTTCTCCCTCGCCGTCACGATTCCCGCAAACACCTCGGCCCGCATCTTCTTGCCAGCAACCGCGGGATTACACGTTACCGAAAGTGGGAACGCTATCAGCCCCCAGGCTGAAAATGGATCGTACGTGATAAGAGTTGGCTCAGGCTCTTACAACTTCGAAGTGAAATAAGCGAAGGCGAGCAGCAGGTTTGGTTTATCCATGAATATAAATGGCCGGCGAATTATGGGAGGGCGCCCCAAGCGACTGCCCCGACTTGCCGTCTGCAATTGCCAAAAGGACGGATTTCTCCGTAAGACTGCATTCTTTATTTGTATGCTGGCATGCTCTACTTTGCTGCCTTCTTGGGCGCAACAGCCGGCAAGTCTGGCGCAGTTAGAGCAGTCGTTCGCCAATCCTCCCGATGACTGCCGCATCATGATGCGGTGGTGGTGGTTTGGCCCGGCCGTCACGAAACCGGAACTACAGCGCGAACTGGAACAGATGAAGGCTGAAGGTATCGGTGGCGTCGAGATCGCAACCCTCTATCCTCTGGCCCTCGACGATCCCCAAACCGGTTTTCACAATCAGCAATTCCTTTCTGACGAACACCTCGACGCCATTCGCTTCGCCGCAGCCACCGCTAAGAAGCTCGGCTTGCGCGTCGACATCACATTAACGAGTGGATGGCCCTACGGGGGGCCTCACATCCCGGTCACGCAAGCCGCTGGGGCATTGCGTGTGGAATCGATATCGGTCCCGCCGGGAGCAGACTCGGTTGCGGTTCCCGATATCGACACCGGCGAACAGCTCATTGCAGCTTTTCTCGCCCCCGTCGTCAGTGACCAGCCTTCCCGGCCCCACGCAAAACAGGTTTCGAAGATCGTCAACGGTCGCCTTCAGGTATCCGACTCAAACACTCCCAGTCAGGCAATCTTCTTCATCTCGAGTCGCACAGGAATGATGGTGAACCGTCCCGCTGTCGGAGCCGAGGGTTTCGTGCTGGACCATTACGATCAAGGCGCAATCGAAACTCATCTGCACGCGGTTGGAGATCGTTTGCTGCAAGCATTTGGCGACAATCCGCCCTACGCAATTTTCAGCGACAGTCTGGAAGACGAAGGCTCGAACTGGACGGGCGATTTTTTGCAGCAATTTCGCGCGCGTCGCGGATACGATCTCATTCCGCATTTGCCGGCATTGATTGGCGATATCGGCCCGCTGACGGCCGCGGTTCGGCACGATTGGGGAAAAACGCTCACGGAGTTGGTCAACGAACGCTACCTGATTCCCCTTCACGAGTGGGCGCAACAGCATCACACACTATTTCGCTCTCAGACCTATGGATTTCCGCCCGTCACCCTTTCCAGCAATCGATACGAAGATCTTCCCGAAGGCGAAGGAAAGGCCAGCCTGATGATGTGGCGAGAATTCTCCGATGTACGCTGGGCCGGGTCCGCAGGTCATCTCTTCGGCAAGAGTGTGATTTCCTCAGAAACCTGGACGTGGCTTCATTCACCCGCATTCCGCGCCACTCCCCTCGACCTGAAGGCTGAAGCTGATCTCCATTTCCTGCAAGGGATCAACCAGTTGGTCGGGCATGGCTGGCCCTATTCTCCTGCCGAAGCCGGAGAGCCAGGATGGCGCATGTATGCCGCAGCCGCCCTCAATGCGCACAATCCTTGGTCATTTGTAATGCCGGACCTCGCTCGGTACCTGCAGCGTGTTAGCTTTGCTCTTCGCCAGGGAGAGCCCGCCAAAGATGTAGCGTTGCTCTTGCCCAATGACGATTTGTGGTCGATGTTCTCCATTCGAAGCGATTCCGCGAAACCGATCATTAACCCAGGTAACTTCAACACAGTAGATTCGAACTTCAGCATGGACGAACCGCTCGGTCGCGACTCCCTCGTCAGCAAGGTCGTTCCACAAATTCTCGACTCCGGCTTCAATGTGGACTTCATCGACGGCGATGCGATCGATTCCATCGGTATTCCGTACGCAGCGTTAATTCTGCCCGCCATCGACCGTTTGCCGCTCACCACTTATCGAAAGATTGAAGAATTCGCGCGCAACGGAGGAGTCGTGATCGCGGTAAACAATCTGCCATCAACGGCACCCGGCCTGGTTGATGCAGAATCTGAAAACCGCCAGATTCAGCAAGTCTCGCAAGCCTTGTTCCGCGCCAATGGCGCGCCCGCGCATCTCGTCTCCATTGACTCATTGGGAGCTTCCCTCGCAGCTTCTCTCACTCCAGACGTCATCTTTTCTCCCAGGACCCCTCGAATCGGATTCAGCCACCGCAGGCTCGCCTTCGGAGATTTGTATTTCATCGCCAACACCAGCAACCAGGCGCGCCACGTCGCGGCAAAATTTCGTAACGGCGGGAAACCCTCGGAATGGTTGGATCCGTTTACGGGAGATTTTTCGGAAGTAGAGAATCCCAGTGCAGTGGATCTTGATTTGCAGCCCTATGAGTCCCGCCTGATCGTGTTCAGCGATTCGGTCACTCATCAACAGAAGCCATCGGCAAAAGACGACCTTCCCGTTCGAACCATCGACCTCAACGCGGAGTGGAAAATTTCTTTCGAGAACGCGAACCAGAATGTTCCCATGGCAAAGCTTCATTCGTGGAGCGACGATTCCGAGTTGAAATACTATTCGGGCCAAGCCACTTATAGGAAGTCGTTCGACCTATCCGCCGCCGATCTTCGCGCTGAAGTTAAAGCCATTCTTGATTTCGGTGCAGGCGCACCGGTCGAGGAACCGAACCCTCCGCCCGAACACAGCATGAGAGCCTATCTTGAAGGTCCGGTACGCGAAGCCGCCGAGGTCTATGTCAACGGGCAGCGCGCGGGCTGCGTATGGCATCCGCCATATAAACTCGATGTAACCAGATTTCTAACCGCAGGGAAAAACGATTTGCGCATCGTGGTCGGCAATACCGCAATCAACTCGCTGGCAGGCCGGACGCTTCCGTCGTATCGATTGCTGAACCAGAGATACGGCCAGCGATTCACTCCACAAGATATGGCAGGCTTGCAACCCCTGCCCTCCGGACTTCTCGGAGACCTGCAGTTGAAATTACTGCGCCCAAAACCATAAGCGTGAACCCCTGATTGATTGAGACACGCTCGCTCTTTCTACTTTTTTTCCCCAGTCTCGTGCAAGCAGCAGAACAGTGCGTGTGCAGGTCTTTCGCTCCTGATCGAAGGGAATTCCTAAATTCATCCGCTCCTCCGTCAGGCAATATTTTGTAGTTATCGGTGTCGCTGCCTTCATCCGCTCCTCTAATCGAGCGCGCTATTCCGGAGTGAGTTCTTCAGAAGTGCAGCGGGGATGCGCATTTCCCCAAAAATTGGCTCCTCAGGTAGGACTCGAACCTACAACCCTTCGGTTAACAGCCGAATGCTCTGCCATTGAGCTACTGAGGAGTGTCGCGGGTCGCTTCTGGCGAAGCGGCCCTGAAAACATCTTCATCATAGCATCCCGAGAGCTATCTGAAAACTTCCAATCTGGTAGGCTAGCAGTTCCGCCACTATGCATTCCTTGCACGCTTTCGAGGTGCTCATGCGCTCGTTCTCTGCTCTCGCTTTCTTGCTTGTCGCTGCAGCGGTGTTCGCCGCGGACAATTCCAACCCCGCTCCCAGTGCGCCGCCTAAGGCCGCCGAGAAACCGGTCATCGACATTTTTCATGGCACCAAAGTTCTCGACAACTATCGCTGGCTCGAAAACGGCAACAGTCCAGAAACGCAAAAGTGGGTCGAGCAGGAAATGTCCTACACCCGCGGCATTCTCGACCGGCTCGCCGGACGCGACGCGATCCACAAACGCCTTACCGAACTGCTCTCCATCGGCAGTGTTTCAGCACCCACTCTCGCCGGCCATCATTATTTCTATACTCGCCGCGAAGGCATGCAGAATCAGCCTGTGCTCTACGTACGCGATTCACTCGAGGGCCCCGACCGTGTTCTCGTCGACGCCAACACTCTTGCTGCGGACGGCACCATCGCGCTCGATTGGTACTATCCCAGCGAAACTGGAAAATATGTCGCCTATGGAACTTCGCCCAGCGGTTCCGAGATGAGCACTCTGCACATCATCGAAACCAAGACGGGCAGAATTCTCCCTGACACTATCGAGCGCACGCGCGCCGCCTCCATCGCGTGGAAACTCGACAATTCAGGCTTCTATTACACCCGCTATCCCAAAAAAGGCGAAGTACCTGCCGGCCAGGAGATGTACAACCGCCACGTTTACTATCACGAACTCACCAACGATCCTGAGGATCATCCCGAAGACAGCGATCCGTTGATCTTCGGGCAGGGCCGCGATCCCGAAGACTGGCCGGGGGTCTCGCTGTCCAACGACGGACGCTGGCTGCTCATCACGGTCGAACAAGGCTGGACCAAGACCGAACTTTTTGTCATGGACATGAAGGCCGGCACTCCGCCCACGCGCATCACCACGGGAAAAAACTTTCGCTACAACGCCGAGATCTACAACGGCAAAATTTTCATTACCACCAACGAGGATGCTCCCCGTTACCGCATGTTCGTCGCCAACGCCGGCAACTACGACCGCGAATCCTGGAAGGAACTCATCCCGCAATCGGACGCCGTATTGCAAGGCGCAGCAATCTGGGGCGGAAAACTTTTCGCGCAGTACGAGAAAAATGCCAGCTCGCAGCTCAAGCTTTTCGATCTCGACGGCAAGCCACTCGGCGACCTCGCCCTGCCGGCCATCGGCAGCGTCTACGGATCGGGAGGCCGCTGGGATCGCGACGAACTTTTTTACGCCTTTCAGTCCTACACATTCGCACCCTCGATTTATCGCTACGATCTGAAGACTGGCGAGACTTCGCTTTGGACCAAGGTCGACACCCCCTCCATCGATCCCGCCGCTTATGAAGTTCACCAGGAATGGTTTCACTCGAAGGATGGCACGCGCGTGCCCATGTTCATCGTTCACAAAAAAGGATTGCAGAAAAACGGCCGCAATCCCACGCTGCTCACCGCCTATGGCGGATTCAATCTCAGCATGACCCCCGACTTCCGCCGTCCCGCCTACCTTTGGATGGAGCACGGCGGCATTTACGCGGTCGCCAACCTGCGCGGCGGCGCCGAGTTTGGCGAAGACTGGCACCGTGCCGGCATGCTCGACAAGAAGCAGAATGTTTTCGACGACATGATCGCCGCCGCAGAGCACCTCATCGCCGAAAAATATACCGACAAAAATCATCTCGCCATCCAGGGCGGCTCCAACGGCGGCCTGCTCATGGGAGCAATGATCACGCAGCATCCCGACCTGTTCCGCGCCGTCGTCTGCCAGGTCCCGCTGCTCGACATGATTCACTACCAGGAATTTCAGATTGCCAAGCTTTGGATCCCCGAATACGGCACCGCCGAAAAGGCCGACGATTTCAAATGGCTGTTCGCCTATTCTCCGTATCATCACGTGAAGCCCGGCACGGAATATCCCGCAACCTTGTTCATGACCGCCGACACCGATACCCGCGTCGATCCCATGCACGCCAAGAAGATGACCGCAGAGATGCAAGCCGAAGCGAAGAATGGAACCAGCCGCACCCGCCCGATCTTGCTAAGAATCGAAACCAAGGCGGGACACGGCGCCGGCAAGCCCGTGACCAAACAGATCGAAGAGTTCACGGATATTTATTCGTTTTTGTTTTGGCAGTTGGGAGTGAAACCGTAGCCGTGTGTGGAGCGGGCACTCCTGCCTGACGTTGAATTCGATGGTCGCTGCTGTGGAAATCGTGGCAGTCGACGCAGGCTGCTTTCACGACCGGGACCTGCTGCAATGCGGCAGAGTTTTCGCAATACCGGCAATCTTGCCCGGGTTTCTGAACTCCAAAAGGAATTCCTGACCAGGAATCCCGGCTATACTGGGAACCGCCGTTCTATTCGAAAGCGAGGAGAACAGGTATGAGAAAACCAAGGCTACTTACTAGCACGATTCTCGGGGCAACATTGCTTTGCTGTGGTTTGACCTTGGCGCAAGAGCCAGTGCAGGATATCGACGCTAAAATGCACCCTCACTTGGCTGAAGCCCAGAATCACGTTGTACAAGCCAACAGAGCTATCGCAGTGGCACAGAAGGATAATCGCTACGACATGAAAGGCCATGCCGAGAAGGCGCGAAATCTGCTGGTCGAGGCCAACAAAGAGTTGAAACTCGCTGCCGAAGCGGCCAACGCCTCTGAAAGGAAAAAGTAAGCGACAACGTTGATTCATAAAAACGCCATCCGGATTGTTCCGGATGGCGTCCTTTTTTGCGTTCTTGCGAGCTTTCTACTCGGCGCCCGCCTTAATCCGCATTCCGTAAAACGAGCGGTATACGAAGAAAAACGACACCACGAAGAATGCCAGCGCCAGTACACGAGTCAGCATGGTCCCCTGATCGCTTGCCAGTTTCACCGCCAACTCTACTGCCAGCAACCCGAACAGTGTGGTGAATTTGATTACAGGATTCAATGCCACCGACGAAGTGTCTTTGAATGGATCGCCGACGGTATCGCCGATGACGGTAGCGTCGTGCAGCGGCGTCCCTTTCTGCTTCATTTCGACTTCCACAATTTTCTTGGCATTGTCCCACGCAGCTCCGGCATTCGCCATGAAAATCGCCTGATACAGCCCGAAAATCGCGATCGAAATCAGGTAGCCTACGAAGTAAAACGGATCCACAAACGCGAAGGCCAGGGTCCCGAAGAATACCGCAATAAAAATGTTCAGCATTCCCTTCTGCGCATACTTGGTGCAGATCGCGACCACCTTCTTGCTGTCACTGACTGAAGCCTTTTCCACTCCTTCGAGTTTGATGTTGGCCTTGATGAACTCGACCGCGCGATACGCTCCGGTTGTCACGGCCTGGGTTGACGCGCCGGTGAACCAATAAATCATCGCGCCGCCAGTAATTAGCCCCAGAAAGAATGGCGCATACAGCAGTGATAGCTTCGCCACGTTCTCGGTGTCGGTGAGCCCATTAGTCAGCGCCATGATGATCGAGAAGATCATGGTCGTAGCACCCACTACCGCCGTACCGATGAGCACGGGTTTGGCCGTGGCCTTGAACGTATTACCCGCGCCGTCATTGGCTTCGAGTAAGTGCTTGGCCCGTTCGAAATCCACGTTCAGGTTGAAATCTTTCTTGATCTCTCCTGCCACGTTCGGCACCGCTTCGATCAGCGACAATTCGTATACCGATTGCGCGTTGTCGGTGACCGGACCGTAGGAATCCACTGCGATCGTCACCGGTCCCATTCCCAAAAATCCGAACGCCACCAACCCGAACGCAAAGACCGCTGGAGCCAGCATTCCCGCAGCCATTGCCAGCCCCATCGTGCTCATGTAATACCCAATCGCCATCAGGATCATCATCGCCAAGCCCAGATAGTAGCCCGAGAAGTTGCCGGCCACGAATCCCGACAGGATGCCCAGCGACGCTCCGCCTTCCTGTGCCGAGATTACGACTTCCTTCACATGCCGCGACTCGGTCGACGTGAACACCTTCACCAGTTCCGGAATCAGCGCGCCCGCTAGCGTACCGCACGAGATAATCGTCGCCAGCTTCCACCACTGCGTGCTGTCCGTGCCCAGTTGCGGAATGATGAAATAAGAGATCAGATATGTCAGCCCGATCGATACGATCGAAGTAATCCAAACCAGCGAAGTCAGCGGCGCCTCGAAATTCATTTCCGCCGCGTTGCCATACTTTCCCTTGGCAATCGCGCCATTCAAGAAGTAAGACAGTGCGCTCGATACCAGCATCATCACGCGCATTACGAAAATCCATACCAACAATTGCACCTGCACGCTGGGATCTTTCACGCCCAGCAGAATAAATGTGATCAGCGCGACGCCCGTCACTCCATAAGTTTCAAAGCCGTCCGCGGATGGCCCAACCGAGTCGCCCGCGTTGTCGCCGGTGCAGTCCGCGATCACGCCGGGATTGCGCGCGTCATCTTCCTTGATCTTGAAAACAATCTTCATCAAGTCCGACCCGATGTCGGCGATCTTGGTGAAAATGCCGCCCGCGATGCGCAGCGCCGCGGCGCCCAGCGATTCGCCGATCGCGAATCCAATAAAGCAAGGTCCCGCGTAATCCCCGGGAATAAAGAGCAGGATGAAGAGCATGATCAACAGTTCCACGCTGATCAGCATCATGCCAATGCTCATGCCGGCCTCAAGCGGAATCTGGTAGACCGGATACGGTTTGCCCGGCAGGGAAGCGAATGCCGTCCGCGAGTTCGCGAATGTATTCACGCGAATGCCGAACCACGCCACGCCGTAACTTCCCGCGATTCCCACCAGGCTGAATCCCAGAATGATCGGCAGCGTCAGGCCGACAGACTTTCCCGGTACTGGCGACAGCCATCCGAAATAAGCCGCAATGATGACCGCAATGAACGCCCAGAGCAGCAGAATGAACTTCCCTTGCGTCACCAGGTAAGTCTTGCAGGTC
>DATBEI010000008.1:0-39788 GCA_036269595.1 Candidatus Sulfotelmatobacter sp. | reverse complement strand
GATGGATGTAGCGCTGATTGAAGTCGCGGCAATCCTCGAAGATGGCCGGGTAGTGCCCAGCTCTTCCATT
The DNA here is from genome assembly GCA_036269595.1 of Candidatus Sulfotelmatobacter sp. GTDB lineage: Bacteria > Acidobacteriota > Terriglobia > Terriglobales > Acidobacteriaceae > Sulfotelmatobacter. The sequence continues at coordinate 39,718 of DATBEI010000008.1, read as the reverse complement.
GGCAACAACAAGACGTGGGTCGATTGCGCTGAACGGATCATCCTGGAAGTGAATTCCTGGCAGCCGATGGCACTCGAGGGGATGCACGACATTTATTACGGCCTGGAGCCGCCTCCGAATCGGAAGCCAATCCCGTTGACGCGGCCGGGTGACCGAATTGGCACGCCTTACCTCAAGGTGCCACCCGAGAAGATTGCCGGCATCGTGTTGACCGATTCGCCGGACCGTAACAGCGCGTTCAAGACGCCCGATGCGGCCTCGAAGCTGATTGCCGGACACATCCTGGAATTTCTCAGTTGGGAAGTGAAAAAGGGCCGGATGCCGGAAAATCTGTTGCCACTGCAATCAGGCGTGGGAAACATTGCGAACGCAGTTTTGTTTGGACTAGAAGAAGGACCATTCGAAGATCTCACCTCTTATACGGAGGTAATTCAGGATGGAATGATTCGCTTGCTGAAGTCGGGCAAGGTGACTTCGGCATCGGCGACGGCGTTCTCGCTCAGTCCGGCAATGCTCGACGAAGTGAATGCCGACATGGCCAGTTACCGCAAGCGAATTGTGCTGCGGCCCCAGGAAATTTCCAACAACCCGGGAATCATCCGGCGACTGGGCGTGATCGCGATGAACGGAATGATTGAAGCCGACATTTACGGGAATGTGAATTCGACCCACGTGATGGGATCGCGCATTCAGAACGGGATTGGCGGCTCGGGAGACTTCGCGCGCAACGGATATCTCTCGATCTTCATGGCGCCCTCGACGGCACAAAAGGGGACGATCTCCACGGTCGTGCCCATGGTGTCGCATGTGGACCATACCGAGCACGATGTGCAGGTGGTTGTAACCGAGCAGGGATTAGCAGATCTGCGCGGACTTTCGCCGCGGCAGAGGGCGAAGCTCATTATTGAGAAATGCTCGAATCCGGATTACAAGGCGCTGCTTGCTGATTACTTCGCGCGGGCGGAGCGGTTGTCGTATGGAAAGCATACGCCACATTTACTAACGGAGTCGCTGGGGTGGCATAGCCGTTACCTGCGAGCAGGAGATATGCGGCCGCGGGAAAACAACTAGCCAGCCTTTGTCGCGCTTCTCACCCTGACAAATGCAATAGACTCAACCTCTTGCGCGCCCCCTGATCAAGAGGCTAGCGGGGCGGACCGATCCTCCCACGATTTCTCTCTGTATAATTGAAGAGGACTCTTTCATTCGGAATTCTTCTCGGGAGTGTGACTTCTTGAACGCACATATGCCGCATCAACCTGGACAAGCGCCGCAAGGCCCGCAGCCGCTGCCGGGCGTGGACGCCATCATCGCCGTCGGTTCGGGGAAAGGCGGCGTCGGCAAGACCACGCTGTCGGTGAACTTGGCCGTCTCCCTCGTCAAGATGGGACACAAAGTCGGGCTGCTCGACGCCGACGTCTACGGCCCTAATGTCCCGCTCATGCTGGGCGTCAACACCCAGCCGCGCATGGTTGGCGAGAATCGCATTGAGCCGATTCAAGCCTTCGGTCTGAAAGTAATTTCTGTGGGATTTCTTAATCCCGGCGACAAGCCAATTATCTGGCGTGGACCCATGTTGCACCAGATCATGCGGCAGTTTTTGGGGCTGGTGGAATGGGGACAACTCGACTACCTCATCGTGGACCTGCCGCCCGGCACGGGCGACATCGCGCTTTCGCTGGTGCAGACCGTGCCGCTCACGGGTGCGGTGGTGGTTTCAACTCCTTCCGACGTTTCGTTGCAGGACGCGCGCAAAGCTATCGAAATGTTCCGCCAGATGAAAGTCGATGTCGTGGGCGTGGTCGAGAACATGAGCTACTTTACTTGCCCGCACTGCCAGCATGAAGTCGACATCTTCTCCCGTGGCGGTGCCGAAAAAATGGCGGCGCAATTTGGAGTTTCGTTCCTGGGCAACATCGCCCTCGATCCCGAGGTCCGCAAGTCGGGGGACGGGGGAACGCCCGTAGTGCTGGAAGGCGAAAATTCCCCGCACGCGAAATCGATTTACGAATTCGCGCAGCGAGTCATCGCCCGAACCACGGAGATCAAAGCCAACGCCCCAGCCAGCGTGATCCAGATCCAGTAGGGTTTAACGTTTGGTTGTCATCCGGAGTGCGTTTTGTGGCCGGTTGTCTTCCTGAGCGCGTCTTTGGTTGTCTTCCGGAGCGCGTCTTTGGCTGGTTGTCTTCTTGAGCGCGTTTTTGGCTGGTTGTCATCCTGAGCGCGTTTTTCGGCGCGAAGGACCTGTGCAACTTTTCCGAGGAGTCCATAGATCCTTCGCGGCCAAACCCGCCGCTCAGGATGACAAGGCTTTCTGCTGCTTGAATCGCTCCAACCGAAAGGTCGCATCAGGCTCTCGATCCTTCAGAATTAATTCCGCCATCAACTCGCCAATCGCTGGGCCGTGCTTGAACCCGTGCCCGGATCCACCACCTACTATCCACAAGTTGTCGATCGCTGGGTGGCGATCGATTATGAAGTGGGCGTCGGGCGTCTGCTCGTATTGGCAAACGCGGGTCTCTACCAACGGTGCATTCTTCAGGGCGGGAAACCGGAATCCCACATATTCCCGAATGTCCTTTAGCGTCTCCTGATTCACGACGCGCTCACCGTTTGTAGGATCAAATGCTCGCCCTCTCGTATCATCGGCGATCTTGAAGCCGCGCCGGCCGCTACCGGGAATTCCATAACGAAAACCTCCGCGATGATCGGCCCACACTGGCAGATGCGCATCGCGAAAACGATCATCGCCTGGCGGCGTGCCAAAGAAAAAAACATCCTGCTTGGTCGGTTGCACCAGATCGCCAATCGTCTGAGGAAAAAGTTTGCCGAGCCATGGCCCGCAGGCAAAGACGTAGGCGTCGGCTTTCAAGGGAGCACCGTCGGAAAGCGAGAGGGCGCGCTGGGTACCGTTCTCGATCCCATCACCTAGTACGGCGACTTGCCTGTACTTGCCTCCCGCCGCAACGAACGCCTCGACCACCGCCTGGCAACTTGCCCGCGCATCGAGATACCCGCACTCCGGCTCGAAAATTCCCCACTGGATCCCTTCAAAGTTGATTTGCGGCCATCGTTTTTTCATCTGCGCCGTCGACAATTCCTGAAACTTGATCCTTGCGGCGCGCAGCATCTCCACCGACCCCCGCTCGAACGCATCGTCGCGCCCGGACGCCATCCACAGCACGCCCGTGCGATGCAGGAATTGCCGCTTCCATCTCCCCTCATATTTCGACCAGAGCTTGAGCGCTCGCGCCGCCATCTCTGTATAAGGTTGGTCGGGTCCGTAGGTCCCGCGCATTACCCGCGTTTCACCGCCCGAAGATGAGCGCGAATTCCCTGGGCCCCAAGCGTCGAGCAGCGTTACCCGCGCGCCCCGCTCTAATAGATGCAGCGCCGTCCACCCGCCAAACGCTCCGGCTCCAACCACAGCAATGTAAGGTTTGGATTTCATGGAAGAGATAGAGCATACCAGCCCTCGTTTTTCAAACGGCGGCGCCCACGGCACTGGACCGGCGCCAACCTTCTTTTCCGCGAACGTGATAAATTGTTTTCGCTCAAAGTTAAAGATCAAGGGTCCATTTCTTGCCCATTGGAGGAACACAGGATGCGAATGCCCAGCTTTAGGATCCTCAGACAGAAGTTCGTTGCACTCACGATTGCAATCCTCGCTGTTCCGTTCACAATTGCCCTTGCCCAGGTAAAACAAGAAACGCCCGTAGCCAAGCCCGAGCCGGCCAAGATCGAGCCGCAACATCCGGAACAATTCAAGCCCGAGCAGCAGGCCAGCAAGGGGTCGGTCACCATCGGCGGCAGTGCCATTGCCTACGACGCATTCGCGGGCACGCTGGTCGTGCATCCCAAAGATTGGGACGACGTCCCGCAAAACGCCGACAAAGATGACAAGAACAAGCCCGCCGAGGCCAGCATGTTTTACGTCGCATATTTCAAGTCGGACAATAAAGGCGAAGCCCGGCCGATCACATTCCTGTATAACGGCGGACCCGGTTCCTCGACGGTGTGGCTTCACATGGGAGCATTCGGGCCGAAGCGCGTGGTTACCGCCAACGACAGCCACACACCCGCCGCACCCTATCCCGTGGTGAACAACGAATACAGCCTGCTCGATGTGAGTGATCTGGTGTTTGTGGACGCTCCCGGCACCGGCTTCAGCCGCATCGCCGGAAAGGACAAGGAGAAAGCATTCTACGGTGTCGATCAGGATGCATGGGCATTCGGCGATTTCATTTCGCAGTTTCTTTCGAAGTACGGTCGCTGGAATTCACCAAAGTATCTGTTCGGTGAGAGCTACGGGACAACGCGATCCGCCGTCGTTAGCAACATTCTCGAAACCGAGCGCGACGTCGACTTCAACGGCGTGATCCTTCTATCGCAGATCTTAAACTTCTCGCTCGATTCGGATTTCCCTGAGTTCAATCCCGGCGTCGATGTGGCGTATCAACTCAATCTGCCTACCTACGCCGCTTCAGCCTGGTATCACCACAAACTGCCGGAGGCTCACGCGGATCTCGCATCTCTGCTGACCGAAGTCGAGCACTTTGCCATGAACGATTACGCTCTGGCCCTTGGAGCCGGTGCTTCGCTGCCAGCAGATCAGCGCCATGCCATCGCCGCCAAGCTTCATGAATATACCGGCCTTCCAGTTGCCTACATCGAGAAGGCCAACCTGCGCATCAATGGCGGAGAATTTGAGAAGAACCTGCAGGACGAGAGCAATCTCACTACCGGTCGCCTTGACACGCGCTTCTCCGGACCCACGTTTGATCCTCTCAGCAAAGAGGCTGAGTACGATCCGCAGTCCGCGGCCATTTCTTCAGCGTACGTTTCCGCGTTCAACGACTACGTGCGAAAAGATCTGAAGTATGGCGAAAACAAGGAATACAAACCGGAGATCGAACTTTTCAAATGGTGGAGCTTTGCGCACAAGCCTCCCGGTGTCCCCTTTGCTTTGCCGGGAGCAACCAACGTGATGCTCGACCTCGCGACTGCGATGAAGTACAACCCCCAACTCAAAATTCTTTTAAATGCCGGGTATTTCGATCTCGCAACCCCGTTCTACGAAGGCGTTTACGAAATGCAACACTTGCCGATTCCGCTGGATCTGCAAAAAAATATCACGTTTAAATTTTACGAATCGGGACATATGGTCTATGCCCATGAAGCTTCGCTAAAAGCGATCCATGACAACGTCGCGCAGTTTATCCGGAGTAGCGATAATTCGAAGACCAAATAAAAAAGAGACCGACTAGTAAGAAATAGGAACGCGGACCCGCCCGGCGCTTGCTTCGTCTCCTATTGCGTTGTTTCGCGAAATGGAGCTAATCTGAACCCGGTCCCGCGGGGACGGGCTTCCCCTGCACCATTCCCATCACCGTCCCTGCCCGCAATTTGATCCAAATCCCAACCTTCTGCATCTAAAATAGTTAGGTAAAATGGATCGGAAGCAGTTTCTCCTCCCGGCCGCCGCTCGTCGGACCGAGACAACTGATACCACAAAGTATGCCCGCTGACCCCAATATCGGGAATCGCGAACGCGAAATTCTGACCGCCATTGTCGAGACTTTCATCACGACTGGCGAACCGGTCGGCTCGCGCACGCTCGCGCGCTCTAACCGCGAAGGCCTGAGCCCCGCCTCGATCCGCAACGTGATGGCCGATCTCTCCGACGCCGGTTTCCTCGAGCAGCCGCACGCCTCCGCCGGCCGCGTGCCGACTACCGAGGCCTATCGCTATTACGTCGAACAGATTTCCGGCACGGCCCGCCTTGCACCGCAGGAAGAGACCATGATCTCCGAATCGCTCGCCGGCGTCACCGACGTGCAGGAATTCATGGAGCGCACCTCGCGCGTGCTGTCGCTGATCTCGCGCAACGTCGGCGTGACGGTAGCTACCAGCGGCCCGAAGAACGCCCTTGAACACGTATATTTTTCGCGCCTCGCCGACCAGAAAGTATTGGCCGTGCTGGTCACGCGGTCAGGCCTGGTGCGCGACCGCGTGTTGCGGCTCGATTTGTCGCAGTCCGATCTCGACTTGGCCGCGCGCTACATCAACGAAAACTTCCGCGGCTGGACCATGGAATCGGTCCGCTCGGAACTCGCCCGTCGCCTCGAAAAAGAACGCAGCGAGTACGACCGCCTGATGAATTCCATCGAGCAGCTTTACAAGCAGGGCGCGCTCGCCTCGGAGAAGGGCTCGCAATTCGTCTACATCGAAGGCGCTTCGAACCTGATCACGGCCGATCATGACCGCCAGCGTTTGCAGGAGATGCTCAAGACGCTGGAGGAAAAAGAGAAAGTAGTCCAGCTTCTCAGCGCCTATCTCGACGTGAAGCAGGAGGCTGTTCGCGTGGTCATCGGTCTCGATCAGGCCCTGCCCTCGATGCAGAATTTCGTGCTGATTGGCGCTCCCGCGCACTCTGGCAACGAAGTAATGGGATCGCTGGCCGTGATCGGCCCGACGCGCATGGACTACCAGCACACCATCACCGCGGTGTCGTATATCGCGCGTCTATTCGACAAGATATTGAATGAATCGGAGTAAGGAACACGCAGTCATGAAGAAATCAAACGGAAAATCGGAATCGGAAATGCCCGGGCTGGATTTGGAACACGAACTTCCTCCCGCGGACGCAGACGATAATCAGTCCGGATCTGCAGCCGGCGGAGCAACGTCACAGGAAGCTTCTGCTCTCGTAGAGTTGCAAAAGCTCAAGGCCGAGCGCGACTCTTTGCTCGACCGGCTGGCACGCGCGCAGGCTGAGTTCGAAAATGCGCGCCGTCGCGCCGCTAAAGAGCAGCAGGACTTTCGCGACTACGCCGCCGCCGATGCGATTAAGGCGCTATTGCCGGTCATCGACAGCTTTGAACGCGCCTTGCAGGTGAAGTCCGACCTCGGCGACTTCCGCAGCGGCGTGGAACTCATTTACAAGCAACTGCAGGACGCGCTGGTGAAACTGGGGGTGCAGCCCATTCCGGCAAAGGGCGAGCCCTTCAATCCGCACGTTCACGAAGCGATCGAGATGGTTGAGACCGCAGACGCGCCCGACCATCAGGTGATTGAAGAGTTGCAGCGCGGCTACAAAATGAAAGACCGCCTGCTGCGTCCGGCCATGGTCAAGGTCGCAAAGAATCCCTAAAGATTTGCGGACGCGAAACTGGCAACCACTTGGCGCAGCAATGTGCCCACAATTTTCATTTGAGGAAGGTTTATTCTGACCACGAACGCAAAACGCGACTATTACGAGGTTTTGGGGGTGAGCCGCACTGTTACGGAAGTCGAGCTAAAGAGCGCCTATCGCAAGCTCGCGCTGCAGTTTCATCCCGACCGCAATCCCAATAATCCCGACGCGGAAGAAAAATTCAAGGAAGTCAGCGAGGCCTACGCCGTGCTCGCCGACACCGACAAGCGCGCCGCCTACGACCGCTACGGACACGCCGGACTTGGCGGCGGTGGCCAGGCCTCCGGCTTCGATCCCACCGTCTTCCAGGACTTCAGCGACATCTTCGGGGAATTCTTCGGCTTCGGCGACATGTTCGGCGGCGGCGCTGGCGGCGGACGCCGTCGCAGCCGTGTGCAGCGTGGCGCCGATCTCCGCGAGGACCTGACCCTCGAGTTCGAGCAAGCTTTCTTCGGCACCGAGGCGCAAGTCACGGTTCGCCGCCACGAAGCTTGCGAAGACTGTCACGGCTCCGGTTCGGCGCCGGGCAAAAGCCCATCGACTTGCCGCTCGTGCAACGGCCGCGGCCAGGTCCGCTACCAGCAAGGATTCTTCAGCATCGCACGCACTTGTCCCACGTGCCAGGGCACCGGCAGCGTCATCACCGATCCTTGTCCGAAATGCAAAGGGGAAGGCCGCATTCTTCGCCAGCGTACTGTTGACGCCAAGGTTCCCGCCGGTGTGGAAGACGGAACCCGCATTCGCTTTTCCGGCGCCGGCGAGGTCGGCGCCTTCGGTGGTCCCGCCGGAGATTTGTATGTCGTGCTGCACGTGAAGGAGCATCCCTTCTTCGCGCGCGAAGGCAATGATCTGCACTGCGTCGTCCCGATTTCGGTGACCCAAGCCGCTGCAGGGGCGGAGATCCGCGTTCCTACCATGGACGGCGAACACGCGCTGAAGGTTCCCGAAGGCACACAGCCCGGCGCAATCTTTCGTATTCGTAATAAAGGCGTGCCCGTGGTGAATGGACACGGCAAGGGCGATCTTTACGTCGAAGTTCGCGTGCAGATTCCGTCCAAGCTCAACAAACGCCAGAAAGAGTTGCTGCAGGAACTCGACGCGCTTTCAAAAGTCGACAACCAGCCCATGCTGCGGTCGCTGCTAGGCAAAGTGAAAGACATGTTCGGCTAATTTTTCGACTCAGAGATCGACATCTGCATGATTGCGGTTTCAGCCGCCAGCGCTGTGTTTCAGCCGGCGAGTGCGGCTTCAGTCGCGGGAGGTCGTTTCATCAGGAACACGCGCTGATTCAGCCCCGAAGCGACGCAAGAATGCAGCCTACGGCACAAGCCGTGGTTAATTTTCGCAAACGAATAACCAGTCCCGAAGGGGCGTAAGACTCCGACGGCTAAACGCCCTCTCATCTCATGACCCGACGCCGATGGATCGCCGACGAATTCTCCCACACCCACGCCGCGCTCACTGGCGGCCACGCCGATCACCTGATCCGCGTTCTCCGCGCCCGTCACGGGCAAGAATTCGACATCGTTACCGGCCCCGTCGTTCGTCGCGGACGCATCCTGACAATTCGGGACAACCGCGTCGAATTTGAATTAGCCGAAGAAATCCCCGCCTCGCCCACCCTCGCTCTCACTCTCCTCCTCTCTATCTTCAAATTCGACCGCATGGAGTGGGCCATCGAAAAATGCACGGAACTCGGTGTCGTTCGGATCGTTCCTGTAATTGCCCGCCGCACCGACGCACACCTTGCCGCTGCCTCAGAGAAACGCGGCGACCGCTGGCGCCGCATCGCCCTGCAGGCCGCCGAGCAATCGCGCCGCACCACGCCGCCCGAAATTTCCGCCCCGATGAGCTTGCAAGAAGCCGCCGTCCAGCCAGTAGCGCTGCGCATCGTCCTGGCAGAGTCCGAACGGCAGACTCTGCTCAGCGATCTTCTTACTTCTTACGTCCAAGGCGAAGTCGCATTAGCCATCGGCCCCGAAGGCGGTTGGACGGAAGAAGAGTTGAGTTTATTTCAGAAGTCTGGCTGGTTCTGCGCTTCCTTGGGTTCTACGATATTGCGCGCCGAAACCGCCGCCATCGCTGCCGTCGCGGTTACGGTTTCTCAGCTCACCAATTAGGAAGGCCAGCTTGCTTTCCGGACAGATGATTAGGACCTGCGGCTGAATTTTCCAAGCCCGGCAGTGATATGCTTCACCTGATGTCCCTTTCGAAATCTATTCGCCGTCCTTTGACGTTCATTCCGGACGAGCACCAACGAGAAGCCATCGAGCATATCCACGGACCGATGCTTGTGATCGCGGGCGCGGGCACCGGGAAGACCTCCGTTCTCACCCACAGGATCGAACGCCTGGTTCGCGAGGGCCACGCTTATCCGCACGAAATCCTCGCCCTCACCTACACCCGAAACGCGGCCCACGAAATGCGCGAGCGAGTGGGCAAACTTCTGGGCGGCAAGGAAGTGAATACCGCCACCTTCCACGATTACTGCCTCGACTTGCTCAAGCGCGTCCACAAAGACTTCGGCGTCCTTGACGATAAGGATTTGTGGATCTACCTGCGCCGCCGCATCCGCGACTTGCGGCTGGAGCATTACATTCGTGCCGCCAACATTGCCCAGTTTCTGACCGACCTGCTGGATTTCGTCAGCCGCTGTCACGATGAACTGGTCACTCCGGAAAAATATACGGAGTATGTGGAACGCCTCGAAGGCAAGGAACTTCCCATCCCACGGGTCGCGAAATCCAAGAATGTCCTCGACGACTCCGAGGTGCTTGGTCGATGCCGCGAGATTGCCCGCGTGTTTACCACCATGGAGCGCTGGCTCGCCGAAGAAAATCTCGGGACCTTCAGCCACATGATCACCCGCGCGCACTCCTTACTTCACAATGATGAAAACGTTCTCGTCGAGGCGCGCGCCCGAGCCCGGTTCATCCTCGCCGACGAATTTCAGGACGCCAACTTCGCCCAGATTCAGATCCTCGCCCGGCTTGTCGGCGCGGAAGGAAACATCTTCGCCGTCGGAGATCCTGATCAGGCAATCTACCGTTTTCGCGGAGCTTCCAGCGCCGCTTTCGCGCTCTTCGATCATCACTTTCCCAAAGCCAAACGCGTCATCCTGGAAAAGAATCGACGTTCGACTACTCCCATCCTTCGCAGCGCCTTCGCGCTCATCGATAAGAATCCCCCCGTGTTTTCCTCCAATGGAGCGTCCACCTACCGGCGCGTGCCGCTCCAGTCGGCCCGTGACGAGGAAGCCGCAAAAACTGGCGTCCAACTTCCGAGTCCGCCGGTATCGGTCGTCGTTCTCGCCGGCAGGGACGCCGAGGGGCCTGACTTAGTCGGCTCCATTCGCGACGCGCAGCGAAAATCGAAGTGCAAATGGTCCGACTTCGGCATCCTCTACCGCTCTCACTTCCATCGCGACGAGGTCGTCCACGAACTGGCTGAGGCCGACATTCCCTTCGTCATCGAAAGCATGGACATCTCCGACACTCCCGAAGTGCGCGATCTGTTTGCCTGCCTGAACACGGTCGTATCCGCCGGAGACGATGTCAGCTTGTTTCGCGTCGCCGCGCTGCCATGCTTCCGCGTTAATCCGGAGCAGCTTCGCCAGACCATGCGCGCCATCGCTCGCGACAACCGCGAAGCTCATGTCGTTCCTCTTTCGTCCGCGCTTGACCGCGTCGATGGCGGTGCCGACGTTCTCGACGCCGTGCAGCGCACCCGCGAAGAGATCCGTCGGCGCGAAGCCAAAGCCCGAGTCGCGCTCGACGTCATCGTGCGCGAGTTCGCGCTCGACGCCTCCTCGCCGATTCTTCAGGCCGCTTTGAACTTCGTCAGCGAATGGGAAAAGAAAAAGCTGAACAAGACTATCGAACTGGAGGAACTCGTTGACTATCTCGCCTACTTCCGTGAAGCCGGCGGCGTGATACCTTTGGAAGCCAAGGACAGCGACAACGCCGTGCGGCTCACGACTGTGCACGGGGCCAAGGGCCTGGAGTTTCCCCATGTCTTCATTCTTCGCGCCAATTCAAATTCCTTCCCATGCTCGTATCGCGAAACTTTGGTCGCCTTTCCCCGCGAGTTGCGGGATGCCGGTTCCATTACCGAAGCCGACGACAAGACGCTTCACGACCAGGAGGAGCGCCGCCTCTTCTACGTTGCCATGACTCGCGCTCGCGACTCGCTCAACATTTACGCACGCGAGGGAACTGGCAAGGTCAACAAAGCTCCCGCCGGCTATATGCGCGATTTGATCGCCGACAAGAGCCTCACTCGCTTCCTAACGACAGTCCCTGCTCGCGGCTCCCAAAAGAGCCTCGACATCTTTGCCGAAGGCGCGCTCGCGTATCCCGCCGAGTCGCAGACGAATCTTTGGTTTGAGCTTCCGGTACTCGACGGTCTGCATACTCGGCTGAGCGCGTCCGCAGTGGATACTTACGAACGTTGCGGCTTGCAGTTCAAGCTGGATCGCGACTGGCGCCTGGCCGCAAAACCGGCTGCGGCCATGCAGTATGGCGCTGCCATCCATCGCGTGCTCAAGACTTATTTCGATTCGTTGAGCCTGGGCCGCGCCAAAACCGACGACGAACTCATCGACCTCTTCCGCCTTGACCTCGCTGAGGCCAAAATTCACGAAGCTTACCAGCACGAACTTTACGAGCAGCAAGGGATCGCGCAGTTGCGCGAGTTCATCTCCTCCGCCCGAACACTTCCGTTGGCGCAAGTGCTGCACACGGAGCAGTCATTTGAAATTCGCATAGGTCCGACTTCGGTCGTCGGCCGCATCGATCGCATCGACCGCCGCATCGACGGCAGCGTGGCGATCATCGACTACAAGACTGGCAAGGCGCGGGATCAGGAGGATGCGGATGAAAGTCTGCAATTGTCCCTGTATGCGATCGCCGCAAAAGAAAAATGGGGATATAACGTCGGGACCCTTAGCTTTTACAACCTCGAGGAGAATGTCCCGGTCATCACCATCCGCAGTGAGGCACAGTTGCTGAGTGCCCGCGCCCGCGTGGAAAACGCTGCGCAGGGAATCGCCGAGGGCAAGTTCATTGCGAAGACCGGCATTCACTGCAATTTCTGCGCCTATCGCAGCCTCTGCCCGGTGAAAGAGAAGCGTATTCCGCATCGCGTGGAGAGCGCCACAGCAAAGCCGAATTGATCCGCGCCCCCTTCCCAACATTCGCCCCAAAAACTTAGGGGACGCTTTGCGCGTCCCCTTTTTTACCTCGTACTGAACTTACTTAGTGTTTCTTTTTCTTCTTTGCCTTTTTCTTGGTTGCCATTGTTCCTATTCTCCCTTCCATTTTTCATGGAAAATGTCGCAGTGATCTTCTACTGCAACTAGTTGATGTATAGAGTTAATGAAAAATGAAGTCAAGAAAAAAATGACGATGAAACTTCGCAGGTCGTGACACCAAAGTCACGACGACAAAGTTTTCGATAGCAAATGTCAAGAAGATTTTTGCGGACGCGTGGAACGCTTCTCAATTTTTCGGACGAACGACAGTTCCTCACTCGCTTTGATCTCGAGAAAAGCCGATGCGAAATCCCGCTGCTTCGACGTCGATCAACGCGCGACGAGAACTTCCACGCGACCCATTCCTCTTCTCCAGCATCTATAATGTGAATTGCGAAATCTTCGCGGGAGCTTGATCCATGGCCTCTTTTGACGATATTGTCATCCTCTCCGGCTGCCGCACTGCCGTGGGAAAATTCCAAGGCAGCCTCTCCGATTTCAGGGCTCCGGAACTCGGCGCCATCGTCGTGCGTGAAGCGGTCAAGCGCGCTAGCCTTGCTCCTGATGAGATTGACGAATGCATCATGGGCAACGTCGTCTCCGCCGGACTCGGACAAAATCCGGCGCGACAAGCCGCCATCTTCGGCGGACTCTCTCCCGCGACAGGTGCCATGACAATCAACAAGGTTTGCGGCTCGGGATTGAAATCGGTCGCGCTCGCCGCGCAAGCGGTGCAGACCGGAAACAGTTCCATCGTCGTTGCCGGCGGCATGGAATCCATGACCAACGCTCCTTACCTGCTGCCGCAGGCGCGCAAGGGTTATCGCCTCGGCAATGCGCAAATCGTCGATTCCATGGTCCATGATGGACTCTGGGATATTTACAACGACTACCACATGGGCATCACCGGCGAGAACGTCGCGGAGAAATATGGCATCACCCGCGAAGAGCAAGATCAGTTCGCCCTCAACTCCCATCGCAAAGCTCTGTCGGCAATGAAAGAGTGCCGCTTCAAGTCGCAGATCGTTCCCGTGGAGATCCCCGCAAAGAAGAAGGGTTCGCCTTCCACGATTTTCGAAAAAGACGAGGGCCCGCGCGAAGATACGACCATTGAAGTGCTGCGGTCCCTGAAGCCCGCCTTCAAGAAAGACGGAACGGTGACCGCAGGCAATGCGCCCGGGGTTAACGACGGTGCCGCCGCCCTGGTCGTGACTAGCGCCAAGCGCGCGGGCGAACTCGGTGCGAAGCCCATGGTTCGCATCGTCGCCCAGGCTACCAGCGGCATCGAACCCAAATGGGTGATGATGGCCCCCGTCGCTGCGGTTCGCACGATCTGGGAAAAAACGGGCTGGAAAAACGAAGACGTCGATCTCTACGAACTGAACGAGGCCTTCTCCGTGCAGGCCTTGGGAGTGATGCGCGAGTTGGGCCTGAATCCCGACAAGGTCAACGTGAATGGCGGTGCTGTCGCCCTAGGCCATCCCATCGGCGCCAGCGGTGCGCGAGTCTTAGTCACTCTGATTTATGAGATGATCCGCCGCGACGTGAAACGCGGCATTGCCGCCCTCTGCTTAGGTGGAGGCAACGCCGTCGCCATGGCTGTCGAGCGGTAGATCACGTGGGAACGGACGCATTCGTCCGTTCCAGCGAAGGCGAAGCTAAGCGCTTCACGCTCAGGGCCGAAGTTGTTGAAAGAACCACCGGCTATCCCGCCGTCGCCATCGGCAGCGTCACAGTGAAAACCGCTCCGCCGTCGGGAGCATTAGCAGCCTCCACCGTTCCGTTGTGTTCCTTCAGCACCGATTTGCAGATGCTCAGCCCCAGCCCCGTGCCGCGCCCCGGCCGCTTCGTCGTATAAAAGGGATCGAAGATGCTCGCCAAGATTTCCTTCGGAATTCCGGGCCCGTCATCGTGGAAGCTAACCCACACCGTATTCTCTCCTCGGCCCATCCGAATCCTCAACGTGCCTTTATCGCGGGCCTCGCGGATTGCATGCTCGGCATTGAGAATCAGGTTCAGAAACACCTGCATGAGCTGATGAGGATCGCCCAACGCATACGGCACGCCGGCCTCTTTCAAAAAGTCCACCGTAATGTTGTTCTTGCGCAGCGAATAAGCATGCAGGTTCAAAGTTCGCTCCAGCACCTCGGCCAGATTGATCCGGCTCTTGCCTGGAGCCGGTGGACGTGAAAAATAAGTCAAGTTCTGCACGATCTCTGCCGCCCGCCGCGCCTGCTGCTGTAGCATGGCAAGTTGCTTGCGCGAGGTTTCGTTGGTTTCGGTATCCTGCAGCAATTCGCTCACGCCCATGATGCTTGTCAGAGGATTGTTGAGTTCGTGGGCCACGCCTCCGATCATCGCGCCCATCGCCGCCAGGCGCTCGCTTTGCACAATCTGCTGCTCCATCTTTCTTTCCACTGTAATGTCGCGTACTGAAACGATCACTGCACTGATCTTCCCCTCGGAGTCCACCAGTTGGCTGCCCGCGGCTCGCATCGTGCGCCAGTTTCCGTCACGGTGCCGCGCTCCGTATTCCGCTGACGCGACGGCTTGTTTGCCGGAAACCACCGTATGGTACAGCGCCGCGATCTCTGGCGAATGATCTTCCATCTCTGAAATTTTCTTTCCCAGCATTTCTTGCGGTTCGTAGCCCAGAAGCTCCCGAGCTCGCGAACTTACAAACGTATAGCGTTCTTCCAGGTCGACCACCAGAATCAGATCGGGGAAGCTCTCCAGCAACCGGCTGCGGAACTCGTCCTGCTGCTCGAGTTGCCGCTCCATCTTTTGCCTTTCCGTGATGTCTACCAGCGTGCCCTGGTAACGGATGATGTTGCCCGACGTATCCCACACCGCTCGCGAAGAATCGAGAAATACCGCAGCCGTCCCATCTTTGCGCCGCAGCTTAACCTCACGCGTGCGTACGCCTCCGCGATCGTCCACTGCCCGCCCCAGCACTGGCTGGCCGGAATCGAAATTTAATGCCGCCGGTTCGGCCGCCATCAACTCCTCTTTCTCGACATATCCCAGCATGTGCACCAGCGCCGGATTCGCGTCCAACAAATGGCCGTCGGGTGTGCTGAAATAAACGCCTTCCTGCAGGGTCTCGAACAATTCCGTAAAGCGCATTTCCTTTTCGCGCTGCTCGGTAACGTCCCTTCCCAGCATGCTCGCGCCCACCACCTCGTCGCCCTTAACAATTCCATTCAGCACGCATTCGAAATAACGAGGCCGCGAACTGTTCTTTAGCCGGATCTGCACCGTCCCCGCCCAACGCCTCTTCTCCAGAAAACGTCCCAGATTGCGCTCGACTTCCGCTTGCGTAGGCTCGTCCACGAAATCGTAGATTTTTCGCCCGATCAGTTCGGAATATGTGACGCCCGTGATCTCGGTGATTCGTTTGTTGACCGTCCGGAGCGTCCCGTCCAGTGATATTGCGCAGGCCGGATCGTCGAATGAATCGATGAGTTCTTTGAAGTTGCGTTGCGAGCGCAGAATGACTTGGCTGAGTTGGTCGAGTTGCTCTTCCGAAGGCGCGGCGCCCACGTGCTCCTGCAGCCCGTGCAATAATCCTTTGAGTTCGCTGACTTCGCGCCGCCGTCCATAAGCATAGACTGCGAACAAGATCGACAGAACCAAAATTCCAATCGGAATGGCGCGAAGCGAAAACGGAATGTTCTCCAACCGCTCCCACAACAATCCCGCCAGCGCCACAGCCAGCAGAATCATGAATCCCAGCGCCCATCTCCACAACTGGGACTCTTCGCGTTCAAGATGGTCGGGAGGGCGAGTCGCGCGGGGCGCGTTAGGGGAGGTTGAACTCATGAGAATTGCCGATCTTAGCTGAAAACCATCGTACATTCTATACGCGCGAAACCAGCACTATTATTGGGCATCTTGGTACACGAAAGGCGCGGCTCTGCATTGGACTACGGCCTCGTTAGACTGGGGGTTGCGCTGTTGTCTGGCAAGATCACAACGAGTTTTAGCCGCCAGGGTTCTGCTTTTCCACAACCGGCTGGTGACATCCGTCACAGCCAACACTGTCTTCAAAAGCCTAAGGTGGTGATCTGGCAATCAGACTTAGTCTGCCTGCCTCTAGTGTTCTGGCCTCATTGTGAGAAGGCTTGCCTGAGCCCAGTCGAAGGCCGCAAATCTCCGGTCTCAGTCCGATGCTCTATAAAACTCTCAGCGCCGCCGTGTACGGCATCGACGCCAACATCATTCAGGTTGAGGTCGACTGCTCGGGTATCAAGTGCGATCAGGACCACTTTCATACCGTCGGCCTACCCGATGCCGCCGTCCGCGAAAGCCGCGACCGCGTCCGCGCCGCGCTCAAGAATTGCGGCTACGACATCCCTCCCACCCACATCACTATCAACCTCGCCCCCGCGGACATCAAGAAAGAGGGTTCGGGATTCGATCTACCCATGGCTCTCGGCATCGTCGGGGCCTACGGAGGCCTTACCAAGAAGGAAATGCCCGATTGCCTCTTCGTCGGCGAACTCTCCCTCGACGGCGGCGTGCGCGGAGTGCGGGGCGCTCTTCCCATCGCCATTGAAGCGCGCGAACAGAAAATCACGCGCATGGTCGTGCCTGAAGCCAACGCCAAGGAAGCTGCGATGGTCTCCGGCCTGGATGTTTATCCGGTGCGCTCCCTGCTCGACGTGATCCACTTCGTCAACTCGGGCAATGGCATCGTTCCCATCAAAGCCGACGGCGACTCGCTTCTCCGTGAGTCCCAACAATTCTTTGTCGATTTCAAAGACGTTCGCGGCCAGCAGACCGCTAAGCGCGCCATTGAGATCGCCTGCGCCGGAGGCCACAACATCCTCATGATCGGCCCGCCCGGCTCGGGCAAGACCATGCTCGCCAAGCGCATGCCCACCATCCTGCCGCCATTCACGTTTGAAGAGGCTCTGGAGACGACAAAGATTCACAGCGTTGCTGGAGTTCTCGAGCAAGGCAGCGGACTGGTCGGCACGCGACCCTACCGTTCGCCGCACCACACCATTTCAGACGCTGGATTGATCGGCGGAGGCGTGATCCCTCGTCCCGGCGAAGTTTCGCTGGCGCACAACGGCCTGCTTTTTCTGGATGAACTTCCAGAATTTCCGCGCAACGTGCTCGAAGTCCTCCGCCAACCACTGGAAGACGGCACTGTCAGCATCGCCCGCGCGTCGATGTCCCTGACATTCCCAGCTCGCTTCATGCTGGCCGCCGCCATGAATCCCTGCCCCTGCGGCTTTCACAACGACCGCACTCGCGACTGCCAGTGCACCACGCCAATGATCCAGCGCTACGTTTCCAAAATTTCCGGCC
Source organism: Candidatus Sulfotelmatobacter sp. (assembly GCA_036269595.1). Lineage (GTDB taxonomy): Bacteria > Acidobacteriota > Terriglobia > Terriglobales > Acidobacteriaceae > Sulfotelmatobacter. The sequence goes on along the minus strand of DATBEI010000008.1, from coordinate 21,953 downwards.
CCCTCATGGATCGCATCGACATCCACATCGACGTTCCCGCCGTGAACTATAAGGAAATGCGCAGCACACACGAACCGGAGAACTCCGCCACCATCCGCGAACGTGTCATCCGCGCCCGCCAGAAGCAGTTGGCTCGTTTCACCAACACGCGCGAGAAAATCTACTGCAACGCGCAGATGTCCTCGCGCCACATCCGCAGTTTCTGTGACCTTTCTGCTGATTGCGAACGGCTGCTCGAACGCGCCATGACCCAGCAAGGCCTGAGCGCCCGCGCCCATGACCGTATATTAAAAGTAGCCCGCACCGTTGCCGACCTGGAAGATTCCGCGAACCTCGAGCCCAAGCACATCGCCGAAGCTATCCAATACCGCAGCCTCGACCGCACCTACTGGGCGTAGCTCACAAGTGGCAGTTGGAAGAAAAGGGCAGGGTAGCCTCACGAAAACGTGGCACGCCCCCAGATTGTCCGGATTAATAAGTGATATCGAGATGTTACGCCAACTGGCCGGCGAGTGCTTCGTTTGAGGCAGGAGAAACCGCCGACATTCTTGAATAGAGCAAAGCAAGGCCGATGAACATGGTGGGCTCGACCACTATGACGGCGGAAATCGAAACAACGGTCAGCACCCACGGGAACCATGAGGGCAGTGCAATGTTGACCGGAATCCAAGACGCCAGCCAGAACGGGCACATACCTGCAACGTAGCCTCCGAGTACGGATTTGGCTAGAAGAGCTGCCAGGGTCAGCCACTTTCCCTCGGTCAGCTCGTCGCTGCGGAAAATTGCTTGGCCAACTCTGCAATTGTCCAAAATAATGGCAGGCATCGCGAGCCCAAGCCGGGAGAGAAGGAGCAGAACTCCGAACACGAACACGAACGCGAACGGGACGGCCTGCATTGCTAAACGGCTCGGATGAAAGTGACGATAATTCGACATCCAGAAAAGTCCGGCAGAAGACAGCAGCCCAACAGCCACCGCGCCCACAACGAACAGCAATAAGAGGAGCAGGGAAAGGCGCAAGAAGGAGCCCATCCGCTCGCGAACTGCTGAAAAAGAATCTGGAATTGACGGCGCAATCCCAACTTCGATTTGACCCACGGCTGAGCAAATCGCGCCGAACGAGAAACAAAAAGCCATCCAGCTGATAAGGTATCCGCCGCCGTTTGCGAACCAAATCTCGAAAACCTCGGTTTTGTGCCCTAGAAAATCAAACCCGCGGGGGAGGTGCCGTGCAATTTCGCGACTCTCGTTACGACCCATAAGGACTGCGACGTAACCCGCCACCACCGCAGGCGCAATGAGTTTGATGAAAAGCCAGAAGTGTCCGTGATAGATACTGAGGACTTCTGCTACAAATTTTCCGACCGCATGGGAGTCAGGGAGGTAACTCATCGCGCGAGTCTTTGGCTGCGCAATCCTGCCCCGGCCACTCTGGTCTCGTACGTTCAACCCCTTTGCGGTGTCGATTCGGCGCTTTGCTAATTCTCCTGTGAGAGCAGCGTGAGCTTCGATCGTCAAGTGTTCTGAATCCAGCGCCAACTGCAGGAGTTCCTCGTCGGTTTTCGCTTGGTATGCCTTGGCGAAGTCATGTATATGCATCGCCATGGAATACTAGTTCACGCTGGTGGTCGAAACAATAGGACGACGCAATGTTGGATGACTGATGTAACCAGCTGTAGCGCTCAAAACCCGGCCAGCGAGCGCTACGGCGAGATTACAAACCACCTCTTACTTCCTGCTCAACTCCGCCTTCGTAACTTCTGGCGGCCCCACGTCCGGCGGAGTTTCCCCCGTCAGAGAATTTAGAAACGCCTGCAGGTCGGCCCGCTCCTGTCCGCTCAGAAAGTCCAGCACGTGGATCTTCGGATCCAGATTCGGATTCGAATTTCCCGCTCCAATATAGAAGTCGATTACCTGCTTCAGATCTTTCAGGCTGCCATCACTCATGTAAGGCGCTCGCTGCGCCACGTTGCGTAGCGACGGCGTTTTGAACTTCGCCTTGTCGGCTTCGTTGTGTGTGACCGCGTAGAGCCCAACGTCGGTAAAGTCCCCCGCATTCACCCCGACGCCCACGTTGTGAAACTGGTTGTCGGTAAACAGCGCGTACTTCTCGCCCACCGTGTGGCACGCCGCGCAGTCCGCTTTCTTCTTCGAGGTGAAGACCACAAATCCACGCTTCACCGCGTCGTCCACGGCGTTCTTATCGTGTCCATATTTCCAGCGGTCGAATGGTGAATTGCCGCTGATCACCGTGCGCTCAAACGACGCAATACTTTTTTCCACCATTTCATAAACAATCGGACGCGCACCCCACGCATCGGCAAACTGCTGGCGGTAGCTGGCATCCGCGTTCAGCCGCTCCTCCACGGTCTTTAGCGTATTGGCCATCTCCACCGGATTCTGCACCGGGCCTTCCGCCTGATTTTCTAACGTTGGTGAGCGCCCATCCCAGAACTGGACGGTGTAATAGGTCGCATTCACCACGGGCGGCGAGTGCCGCGTTCCCGTTTTCTTGCCCACGCCTTCCGATACCGGCCGCGAATCAGCAAATCCAAATTGAGGGCTGTGGCACGAGGCGCACGAAACGCTGCGATCCGCCGACAGAATCGGATCGTAGAAAAGTCTTCGCCCCAGCGCGATCGTCTCCGCCGTGGGCGGATTGTCTGCCGGAATTACCACTGGCGGCAGCCCAAGTGGAACTTTGATCTGCACGAGCTTCCCGATCGGCATCACTGGGGAGGCCGGTCGAATCTGGCTGCGCAACATGAGCCCCGAAATCAAAACCGCAATCAGAAGAATGAAATTGCTTTTCGCCGAATTCATCGGACCCTCCGAACGAAGGCTCCTCCCGCGTGCATTCACGACGTATGGTCAGCAGACTGCAAATTGTGGAAGCGGAGGAGCCCGGCTAACTCAAGTCTGCGCCAATAATCGTAATAGGCTCGGAAGGACGAGTTAGTGACGCAGATCACCCTCGATGGTGACCACAAGCTGACTTCCCTCTTGAAAAGTCGGTACTCAACGCAGGCTCAGAAGTGTCAGTTCAGTTCTGCAGCTGGGAACGTCGTTCAGGACTTTCATGATCGCCACGAGCTTTCCGCTGGGGCGGCACTGCCGCAAGCTTTTTACTGCGACGGCTTCTTCGTATTTATTTCGGATGTTTTCTCGGGCAGAGTTCGCGGCGGGTTGTACGGCGGCTGGTCAGGACTAAAGTTTGTGCTGAGATATTCGATGAGGGCGTCGCGATCACCGGCATCCACGACTGCTCCCCACTTGATCATCTTGTCAACTTCTTTTGTCCAGCTGGCTTTGCTCAGCCGTTGCTGCAGGATAATGCGAGCTTCATGGCATTCAGTGCAGGAGGTCGTGGCCTTCGCGGCCATGGCACCCGCAGGCAGTTGCTCGGTCGCCTGGGCATGGGTTACCTTCTGCGACATTCCGAAAGGACACGTCACAGATAGAGCCAGGAGCACGGTTGATGCAGCCATCAAGATCGACCATGCCTGCGTGCCCACGAAATATCGCTGAGAGCTATGCGACATGGATTTTCACCTGATCGATGGCATTGTAGAGATATCCGCTAGAATTCCATTCGGGGCTGGCAGGTTGAGTTCGGCCTTGCGAATCAGTGGCGCGAGAAAGGATCGTGTAGTCGCCGCTTTTCAGTTGCGGCTCATAGCTCCACAAGCGCCAGGCGTACTGCGCTTGCTCGCGAGCGAGGGCGGCAGAACCCCAATTCGCCCCGTTGTCGGTTGAGACCTCAACCTTTACGATGTTGGCTTCGCCAGCCCATGCGGCGCCGCGAATCGAGACGGTGCCCGCTTTCACGCGGCCGCCGTCCACTGGGCCAGAGATCACCGACTTCACATTCAGTGCCGTGATGACATGCGTGTCCTCCGGTTTCACCGGTTCCCCGGGCTTTGGGGGCTGATTGGGAAGACGATAGCCGGGGCTCATGAAGTTGCCGACGAATTCCGAGTCCAGAACTTTAATCTCTGTCAGCCATTTGCAGGATGCCGCCCCGATCCAGCCAGGTACCAGGGCTCGTGCGGGAAAGCCGTGGTGCTTGGTCAGCGGCGCGCCGTCCATATGGGTGGCGATCAGCGTATTGGAGTCGAGGGCTTTCTCCAGCGGAATGCTGCGAATGAATGGAGGAACCTTCCCGGGAACTTCGTCGAGGCCGCGAAACATGACGTGCTTGCCCGAAGGCTTCATGCCGGAGCGCTCCAGAACTTCGCCTAGACGCGGACCGGAGAAGCGTGCGGTGCCGACTGCGCCCTTGCCCCACTGAATACCCGGAACTTGCGGCCGGTACAGACCGCGTCCGTTTCCGGCGCACTCGAGTGTGTTGACGACAGAGTGGGTTTTGAGCTTCGAGAGTTCGGAGAACGTCAAACTGAACGGCTTCTCGACTTCTCCTCCTATGGTGAGCTTCCAATCTTGCGGATTGAGCTCACTGGGTTCGTGCATATGGTTACGTACAAAGAAACGAGGGACGGGAGTGATCCAAGTATTCAAGTAGTGGACAGGCGATTCCAAATCGACGAAGCGGAAGGAGCGAACGATCATGCCATCCTCGCCGGGAAAGGCCATCGGTCCGTCCTGGCCGTCCATCGCCCATGAAAGGAGCGTCTTTGGTAAGAAAACTGGAGCAATGCCGATCGCGACTGCGGCGGAGCTATGCTTGAGGAAAGTGCGTCTCGGGTTCATGCGATTTACCAATCGAGTATGCCACAAGACAGACTCTTCGCCGTGGTTCTTTAGATTGTCGCTCTCTTCTGCAATCGCTGTTTGAACACAGCGTTAAGGTTTTGACTGCGAAAGGAGCGAGGAAAGGCCGGGCCGCCAGCAGCGGACTGGGGAATAGGGTAAAGACTGTACGGCTCCAAGTCCCAACGGCTTATAGAATCCTGCGATAATTGAGGATATTCTGTTATTTTGCGTAGCTGGTCAACCGGTCTTTTGGGTGCGCTGAAATTATGGGATCGCTAAGCATCCTCGTCGTGGACGACCATGCGGCCGTGCGCAATCGCATTAGGGACTTGCTGTCGCAGCGCCCCGGGTGGTTTGTCTGCGGCGAGGCGGCCGATGGTGTTGAAGCGATTGAAAAAGCCAAAGAATTTCATCCTGATGTGGCGATCGTGGACATCTCCATGCCGCGACTGGACGGCTTGGCCGCGACGCGAGTCCTTCGCCAAGAAGTGCCTGACTGCGAGGTGATTATAGTAAGCCAAAACGATCCCACGCTTGTGCGGAAGTCCGCATTGGAGGCCGGCGCGACCGCTTTCGTAGATAAGTCAAAAATGGCGAATGAACTGGTAGCGGCGATAGAAGCTCAGCAGCCCATGACGCGCCGTGAGCCTACCGGCACAGAGCGCAGGCTGGCCGACGTTGAACTCGAGCGCAATCGGCTGAGAGAGTTGATCATGCAAGCTCCCGCTGCCATTGGATTATTATCTGGCCCGGAGCTTCGCTGGACGCTCGTAAACCCCGAGTACATTCGGGTTGCGGGCCGCAAGCGAGCGGAAGACTTCCTCGGCAAGACACTCCTTGAGAGTCTGCCGGAGTTGGAGGGGCAACCTTTCTTCGAACCCCTGGATACGGCATACCGAACCGGTATCCCTTACATTGCCACGGGTGCGAAAGCCGTCCTCAATCGAGCTGCCACCGGACAAAATGATGAGGCCTATTTCAATTTCGTCTACCAGCCCATACGCAATCTTGAGGGGAATGTCGAAGGGATCCTCGTTCATGCGGTCGAAGTCACGGGCCAGGTACAAGAGGAAAAAGAACGAGAAAAACGAGAGCGTGCCAGCGGCCTACTGGCCGCAATCGTAGATTCATCCGATGACGCCATCATCAGCAAGACGCTCGAGGGCGTCATCACCAGTTGGAATAAGGGTGCAGAACGGTTGTTTGGCTACACGCCCGACGAAGCGGTTGGCCAACATATCACGCTGATCATTCCGGAGGACCGACAGAACGAGGAAGCAAATATCCTTGAGCGACTTAAGCGAGGCGAGCGCATTGATCATTTCGAGACGCTTCGTCAGCGCAGGGACGGGAGTCTGATCAGTCTTTCGCTTACGATTTCGCCAGTCAAGGACGATGCGGGCCGCATTGTCGGCGCATCGAAGGTTGCCCGCAACGTCACCGAACAACGGCAGATTGAGCTCGCCTTGGCGGAACGAGGCCGGTTGCTCGACTTGAGCAACGACGCGATCATAGTTCGCGACAGCGCTGACCGTATTACTTACTGGAATCAAAGCGCCTGCGAGCTCTATGGTTATACCCGGGAAGAAGCCATGGGCCAAGTATGCCATCATTTGTTGCAGACAGTTTTTCCCGAACCGCCGGATCGAATTGCCGAACATCTTCGCCGCGAGATTCGTTGGGCCGGCGAACTCATTCATCGCCGAAAGGATGGCTCTAAAATCGTGGTTGCCAGCCGGTGGGCACTGGACAAGGACGAGCATGGCCAGTGGAAGAGCGTTCTGGAAACCAATAATGACATCACGCAACAGAAGGAGAGCGACCGGGCACTGCGAGAAAGTGAAGAGCGGCTGCGGGTGTTATCGAATAGCCTTGAGGTTCAGGTGCGTGACCGCACGGAAGAACTGGAGCGCCGCAATGCCGAGGTCCTGCAGCAGTCGGAGCAATTGCGGGAGTTGTCGATCCGCCTTTTGAGAACGCAGGATGAGGAGCGACGGCATATTGCGCGCGAGTTGCACGACAGTGCCGGTCAAATTGTTTCGGCCCTGGGCATGAATCTGGCCAGCATGACACAGCATGTAAAGAAAAACCCGGCGCTTGCAGGAACCCTGGAAGACACTCAGAACCTGGTGCAGCAGCTCAATAAGGAGATCCGCACCACCTCTTACCTATTGCATCCGCCACTGCTCGACGAAAATGGTTTGCCACAGGCTATTCAGTGGTACATGCAAGGATTGATGGAACGTGGCGACTTGAAGATCGACCTCGATATTTCCGAGGATTTCGGCCGACTTCCCGCCGACCTCGAACTGGCTGTCTTTCGTATCGTGCAGGAGTCTCTGACCAACATTCATCGCCACTCCGGAAGCAAGACCGCGAGCATTCGTTTATTCCGCGCTGAGGACAAAGTTTTGCTGCAGATTGAGGACCAAGGCAAGGGAATCTCGGCTGACAAACTGATCGCGATCAAAGCGCAGCGCACTGGAGTAGGCATGACCGGCATGCGTGAAAGAATTCGCCATTTCAAGGGCGGAATGGATATTCAGTCCAACGGGACGGGTGCCACAATCGTGGTCACGATCCCATTGCCCACGGAGTCCAAACCTGCATCTGAGACGTTCGTCCATTAGGATCTCGAATAGCGAGAGGCTTCGCTTGAACCCGCATTCGGGTTCGCCTTCGCCATCGAGTTCTACGAACTGCGTTCCTCCCCGGGAAGACTTCTTCAGGTTCTATTCATGTAGGGCCGTTACTATTCTCTGCGGACTCTGGGATGCTGGCCTTCAGGGCGAATCCATCCGTTCAGAGAGCCTTTCGGAACGAATGCGCCCGCGACGCCGCGCGACGACAAGAATCCAGAGTTCCGCAGCGAAAGGAATATTTTATGAAAACGATTTTTCGCAATCGCATCATCACTGGTGCCTTGCTGTCCGGAGTAATGATGCTGGGTGCGTTGGCGTTGGCCGCCACCACGATCGAGTACCACTTGGCGAACACCTATAAATTCGGCGCCGCCCCAGGGAACCGGGAGTATTTCGATTACATGACGTTCGATCCGGAATCCCATCGCCTCTACCTGTCACACGGCAGCGAAGTGCTGGTGGTCAATGCCGACACAGGCAAAGAAGAAGGAAAGATTTCAGGGCTGAAAGCTACCCACGGAGTAGCGCTGGTGCCGGAGGTGGGTCGGGGATTCATTAGTGATGGCGCGCAGGGTAAAGCCATCATCTTCGATCTCAAGACTCTCAAGGTCACCGGTGAAGTAAACGCCGCGCCCGACGCAGACTGCATCATTTACGACCCAGCCTCGAAGCATGTCTTCACCTTTAATGGCGACAGCAAGAATGCGACTGCTATCGATCCATCAAGCGGAAATGTTGTGGGCACGGTCGATCTGGGCGGCGGACCTGAGTTCGCCGTTTCCGACGGTCGAGGCACAATTTACAACAACCTGGAAGATCAGAGCGAAGTGTTAGCGATTGATGCGAATACTTTGAAAGTGAAATCGCGATGGCCGATCGCGCCCGCTGGAGCCCCAGCCCCGATCGCCATAGATCGTGAACATAGGCGGCTTTTCGTTGCCGGCCGCGAGCCCGCGATGATGGTAGTGATGAATGCCGACGACGGCAAGGTAATCCAGTCCTTCCCCATCAGCAACGGCGCCGACGCGGAAGTGTACGATTCGAACAAGGGTCTGATCTTCGTCTCCACTCGCGAGGGCTGGGTCCACATTTTCCACGAGGACTCGCCTGATCACTACAGCGAGGCGGGCAAAGTGAAGACGGAATTTGGCGCCAAGACCATGGCTTACGATTCCAAGACCGACCGCATTTTCGTAGATACGGCCGAGTTTGGAAAAGCCCCGGAGCCCACGAAAGAGCATCCTCATCCACGCCCGTCGCCGGTGCCTGGCACATTCCATGTGCTGGTGTACTCGCGGTAAGGCCGTCGCGAAAAATATGTGAGAGGAAGCGTGCAGATCTAACGCAAACGTGTCTTTGGTTTTCGGGGTGTGAATGCCAATTGGTGGGCAGTGCAGGACTCGAACCTGCGACCTCCTGCTTGTAAGGCAGGCGCTCTAACCAGCTGAGCTAACCGCCCCTCTCTTCGCGATTCGACAGGCGTTCCGGGGGAACTAACTTGAGGGGAACCGCGCGAACTGCGCTTTTCCGAGTATACGTGACCCGGAAAATGCGGGTCAAACTACGCCGACCGTTTCCTTGGGAACGCCCGCAATTGCAACCGGGAATTCGCACGCCATCGAATGCGCGCAAATTCCAACCCACACTCCGCGCTAAACTCTGCCCCTGCTAAACTTTCTGCGTGCGCCGTTTGATCGTTAATGCAGATGATTTTGGCTACACGTCGGGCGTGAACCGGGCCATCGCGGAGGCGCACTCACAAGGAATCGTAACTTCATCTACGCTGATGGCCAATGGCGCGGCGTTTGACGAAGCTGTTCAACTGGCCAGGACTCTCCCGAAGTTGAGCGTCGGCTGCCACGTCGTGTTGATCGATGGACGGCCCGTTCTTGAAGCGCAAAAACTCCCCTCGTTTACACGAGGCACGAAGTTCCGCGATGGCTTGATGAGCTTCGCCGCGCGCGCGATTGCCGGACGCATTGACGCCGACGAAATTGCTGTTGAGGCCGGCGCACAGATTCGTAAGATCCAAGCGGCGGGAATCGCAGTCTCGCACATCGATACGCACAAACATACGCACTTGTTTCCGAAGGTTCTGCGGCCGCTGCTGGCAGCCGCGGCGGCGTGTGGCGTTCGCGCGGTGCGCAATCCGTTTGGGCCTCGCCTGCCGCTGCGGTCGAGCGACCTTCTGTCGCGGCCCGGGCTGTGGAAGCGTTACGCGGAGCTCGGTGTGCTCGGCCGCTTTGCCGGAAAATTTCGCGAGGCTGTGGATCACCAGGGCTTTCACACGCCCAACGGAACGCTCGGCATTGTGGTCACCGGGGCTCTTGACGAAAGGCTGTTTCACGCGATTGCGCGCAGCATTCCGCCAGGGACGTGGGAATTCGTCTGCCATCCCGGCTATAACGATTCTGACTTGCAGCGAGCCGAAACGCGCCTGCGCGAATCGCGTGAGACCGAACTTCGCGTCCTGACTCTGCCGGCCGCCCGCAAAATGCTCGCGCAGGAGGGCATTGAATTGATCTCCTATCGTGATCTGACGGCTTAGAATTTCAGCGCTGGCCTGAAACCGTATTCGCCGCCAGACTTCTGTTATGGCCGCCCGCACCCGCTTAGGTACTGTCGTAATACTAATGCCGGCAAACTCAGGTAGTATGATGTGCTCTGCAGACGTGTCCTCTTCTCACTCGGAGGTTGTTCGCTCATGTCGGCCCAAGGGTCAGCTCCGCGCACGACTCTGGACCTTAAGGTCCGGGTGTGGGGTATGGGCGCCAATGACCAGCCATTTTTTCAGAACGCCATGGCCCAGAACGTGAGCGCAACTGGAGCCTGCTTGTATGGCATTGAGCCCGACTTAAAGGTGGGCGACGTGATTGGCGTGCAATATGAAGGTAAAAAAGCACGCTGTAAGGTGATCTGGGTCGTAGACGCGGGAGCGTTGAAAAAAACTCAGGTCGGGGTGCAGTTGGTTGCGGACCAGGATTGCCCGTGGGCTGTCGTTCTTCCCACCGACATGAAACTTGACGAGCGGACCGCGCAACGCCACGACAACCGCCGCAAGTTTATCCGCCACAAGATTTCCTACCCGCTGGAGCTTCGTGATGAACGGGTTAATACCCCTTTGCGCGTAAATGCCACGGACATCAGCGGAAATGGTTGTTATGTTGAGACCGTTATGCCGCTGGCCGTTGCCACGCCGCTGCGCGTGGACTTGTGGATTGAGGACGAACATCTTACTCCATCCGCGGTAGTGCGGACCCGAGACCCAGGAGTCGGCATGGGCATCGAGTTCACGGGCTTGCCCGATGCGTTGAAAAAACGCTTTCAGGATCACCTGGACAGCCGTGACTCTGCCAAGACCCTGGGCCCGAAAACCGCCGAATAAGGAACTGTCTTCTGCACGCAACCTTCGATCGCTCATGTAAAATCTGCAACCACTGCCCATTCCAGCCATCGAATGACAGAGTAACCCGAAGGCGGCTCCCGGCAAATGAAGATTGGAATTACCTGTTATCCGACGTATGGCGGCAGCGGGGTTGTGGCTACCGAGCTTGGGCTGGAACTGGCCCAACGCGGGCACGAAATCCACTTCATCTCCTACGCGCAACCCATTCGCCTGCGCGGAGAAGAACCAAATATCCATTACCACGAGGTAGAAGTTTCACGCTACCCCCTGTTCGACTACCCGCCCTACGATCTGGCGCTGGCTACGCGTATGGCGGAGGTAGCGCAGCTCTACGACCTCGACCTGCTGCACGTTCACTATGCCATTCCGCATTCGGTTAGCGCACTGCTGGCACGGCAGATGTTGGCGGACGGACCTCGAGGACGTAGGCTTCCCTTTGTGACGACGCTGCACGGCACCGACATTACCCTGGTCGGGCTCGACCGCTCTTACCTGCCCATCACGCGCTACTCGATCCAGCAAAGCGACGGCGTCACCGCCATTTCAAATTACCTGAAAGACCGCACCCAGCGCGTCTTTGATGTGAAGAACAGCATCGAAGTCATCTACAACTCGGTGAATTGCGATGTTTATACTCGCAACCAGCAGACCAACGCAGAGATGCGCGCCGAATACGCGCCCAAAGGCGAGCGCGTGCTGGTGCATCTATCTAATTTCCGGCCGGTAAAGCGCTTAACCGATGTGATTGAAATTTTTGACCGCGTTCACAAGACGATTCCCTCGAAACTCCTATTGATCGGCGATGGCCCCGACCGTTCCGTGGCCGAATGGTTGTCGGTGCAAAAAGGCATTCACAAAGACGTTTTCTTTCTCGGGAAACAGGATGAGATTCAGGAGAAGCTGGCAATCTCCGACATCATGCTCCTACCCAGCGAACTGGAATCGTTCGGCCTGGCGGCGCTCGAAGCTATGGCGTGCGAAGTGGTTCCAATTTCTACCCGGGCTGGCGGTGTTCCCGAGGTCATTGAGCATGGCAAGTCGGGGTACCTGGCCGACGTTGGCGACGTCGAAACGATGGCGCGGTACGCCATCGAATTGCTGGGCGACGAGCCGCACCTGCGCGAGATGGGAAAGGCAGCGCGCGCCGTGGCGATGGACCGTTTCTGTTCTACCAAGATTGTGAAGCAGTATGAAGATTTTTACCGGCGCGTATTGGAGCGCTCGGCGTAGAAACCTTCGGGCACCGAACTCGTGGCTTCCACCAGAGGCAGGCGAATCCGGATCAGCGTGCCCTTTCCTTCGTGACTGTCAATGGTCATGCGTGCGGTGTTGCCGTAGAGGACCTGCAACCGTTCGGAGATATTCGCCATTCCGATCCCCATGCCCGGCCAACTGCTGCTCTCCTCGAGTTGATTGCCTCCCATGCCGACCCCGTCGTCTTCGACTTCAATGATGAGCCGTGAGTCGACGACGCGGCTGCGCAAATAAACGCTTCCGCCCTCGACTTTCGGCGCCAGGCCGTGCTTGATGGAGTTTTCCACCAGCGGTTGCAGCAACATGCTGGGCACGACCACATCAAGCGAGGCGGGATCAAATTCTTTCACCACGCGCAGCTTGTCGCGCCCAAACCGTACGACCTCGATGTCGAGATAGTTGTCGATGAATTCGAATTCTTCGCGCAGTGGGGCGAACGCTTCCCCGCTATTGAGCAGGCGCCGCAGAATTCGTGCCAGCTTAAAGATTACGTCTCGCGCCATGTCTGGATCGAAGCGAACCAGCGAAGAGATGGAGTTCAGAGTATTGAATAGGAAGTGGGGATTGATTTGATTCTGTAGCGCCTCCATGCGGGCGTGCAAGAGCAGCCGCTCCTGCTCTTCCAGTTTGATTTGGATGCGAACGCTGTTGAATATTTTTAGTTCGATACCCACCGCCGCTACGCACGCGGCGTAGATGGCGCTGTACACCCAATAGTTATCTGGGCTTTCAATGCTGAAAATGGAGCGTGGGAGATATTCGGCTAACTCGGTCTGCAGGAAGCGCAGGCCAATAACCGTCCAGAAAAACATGATCTGCCAGTCGAATAAGCGAGGCCGGGGGAGATTGCGCCGGATCATGCGGATGATGCTTTGGTCAACGAAAGGAGAAAAGGACCAGATATCGTCCTTATCGGCGGCCATGGCTCGCAACTGACCTGCGAGGAAGCCCGAAAGAACATCGAAAGGCATGGCGGCCCACTCGCCGTGCAGCAGCGCGGGAAGGCCCATGAGCACGCCGCCGAGCGACCCGGTCAACCGTCCGCCGATCACTCCCAGCAGCAACGCAGTTTCAAAACTGAGGTCACCCGCCAGAAAATTCTTCTGCACAATCCGGATGGCGACGCCAATCATGATGGGCAGGCCAAACCAGAGCACCAGATATATTTTCTGGCGGACCGTCCGCTCCTCGCGAAACAAGACAGACTTGAATTCCTTGGAGCGCACAAGAGTACTCGACACAGTCACGGCTATGCCCAATCGGAGCAGCAAGTTGATGAGGATGAGGCGCGATGCCATGAATTCCGTCTCGTGAACCGGCCAGAGTGAATTTGCGACGTAGCAAGCGACTAGAAAACTGTAGCACGAAGGCGGCGCTCAATATCCCTTCTGCTTGTCCACGACAAACCACAACGGCTGCCCGGCGAGATAGCGGCGAAGATTCTCGGAGAACAGCTGGTAGTGCCGCTGCCAGAGCTTTTCGGTAAGCCCCGCGGTATGCGGCGTAATCAGCAGATCCTCGAGGCCCCAAAGCGGCGAGTCCGGTGGCAGCGGTTCCTGGTCAAAGACGTCGAGCGCCGCGCCCGCGATTCGATGCGACCGAAGCGCCTCAATTAAAGCGGCCTCGTCCACCTGCGCTCCGCGCCCAACATTAATCAGATAACCGCTCGGCTTCATGTTGTCTAAACGGCCGGCATCCATCACGCGTTCTGTGGAAGTTACCAGCGGCGCCGCCAGCACGACGAAGTCGGATTGCCTCAACACATCGTCGATCTGTGATGGTGCGAAGACGGCCTCTCCGCCGTCGGGACTTCCCTTCTCCACATGTTCCCGCACCGCGATCACGCGCATGCCCATAGCGGCGGCTAGCTTCGCAACCCGGCCTCCAATGCTTCCTACTCCGATCAGGCCCAGCGTTGCTCCTGCGATTTCGCGCGGGCGCGTTCGCTGGTTCCACATCTCCCCCTTGCCCCAGATGCGCCGTTGCTGCAGCAGCGCGGCTTGCGGAATCTTCTTCGCCAGCGCGAAGATCAGCGCCATCACATGCTCGGCCACGACCGGACCATGAACTTCGCGCGAGTTCGTGAGCACGACCTCGCTCTTCGCCAACTCCGGAAAGAGCAGATCATGGACGGCAGCCGAGGGAGCGTGGATCCAACGCAACTGTCGTGCCACGGCAAATTGTTCCGGCCGCAGTGACGACGAAAAAAGGACCTCCGCCTCGCACAGTTCCGTCTCGATGCCGTCATAGCTGCCACGTTGCGTAACCTGCAATTGCGGGAATTCCTGGGCCAAACGCTCTCCGAACCACTTTGGAGCATTCCACAATTCGAACTGGCTGTGTACAACGATCAGCAGCTTCATGGATGACAATTTTGAGATAGCGGCCTGGCGTTTCAAAAGAGCGAAGCCGCCCTACTCCTCTGGCCGTTGGCTCCGAGAAGAGATCAAACGGAGATTTACCCGAACGCCAGTTCCTTCGCTCGCTGCGCGGCCTTAACCACCGCTTTGATAAGCGTGACTCGCAGCTTGCCTTCCTCAAGTTCCATGATGGCGTCAATGGTGCAGCCCGCGGGAGTGGTCACCGCATCCTTCAGCAGGGCAGGATGATCTCCGGTCTCAAGTACGACGCGGGCGGCACCCAGTGTAGTCTGCGCCGCCAGCAGCGTTGCGATGTCGCGCGGCAACCCGACTTTCACTCCCGCCTCGGCCAGTGATTCGAGGATGATGTAGATGTAGGCTGGGCCACTGGCGGAGAGGGCAGTGACCGCGTCCATATGTTTCTCGTCGACTACAACGGTCCGCCCCACCACGTCGAACATGTGGCAAGCCAGCGAGACATCTTCCGCGCTGGCATGCTTGCCTTTGCAGATCGCGGTCATGCCGGCGCCAAGCTGGCAGGGAGTGTTGGGCATAGCGCGAACCACAGGAACATTCGGCGGCAGATTTTTTTCGATCATGGAAGTCGGTACCGATGCCGCGACCGATACGACCAGTTGCTTCGGCGTGATGTGACTACCGATCTCGCGCACTACTTCTTCGACCACCTGCGGCTTGACCGCGACGATGATGATATCGGCGCCCGTGGCGGCTTCGACATTATTGGTGCCGACTTTCACGTTCAGCTTCGAACTCAACGCCTTCGCCCTCTCCTCATGGGCAACGGTTGCGCGCGTGGACTTCGCTGAAAGCGAGCCATTCTTTAATAGCGCCTGCAGAAGGATGCCGCCCATTTTGCCCGCACCCAGGAACGCCACTTGCTTACCTGACAAATCATTCGCCATATTGCTTGTGCTCACCTCTTAACGCTTCGCAAGAACGCCTTCATCAACCGATTATTGCGCCATTTGTTGCGGGGAACGCGACCTCTGTCGTTCCATCCAGTTCCACGCGGTCTCAACCACATCGCGTAGCCCGCGCGTCGCCTTCCACTGCAGCAAGGCCTGCGCTTTCGCCGGATTCGCCACTAACCTTGGAGGATCTCCCGGCCGCCGCGGCACCATTTTGTGCGGCACAGGCTTTCCGGTGACTTCCTCGACCGCCGAGATCACTTCCTGCACCGACGCTCCTTCTCCGGTTCCCAAATTGAGCGCGACACTTTCTTTTCCAGCCGCGAGATATTCGAGCGCCTTTAAATGCGCGCTCGCCAGATCGTTGACGTGGATGTAGTCGCGGATGCAGGTTCCATCGGGCGTGGGATAATCCGATCCGAATACGCGCAGCTCCGGTCCGCGCCCCGCCGCGGCGAGAAGTGCAAGCGGGATCAAATGAGTCTCCGGGTCATGCAGTTCGCCAATCTCCCCGCTGTCGTCCGCGCCGGCGGCATTGAAGTAGCGCAGGCTGGCGTAGCGGAATCCATAAGCGCGATCGTACGCCTCCAACGCTTGCTCAAAAAACATCTTCGAAACACCGTAAGGGTTCACCGGCTGCCGCGGCGTATTTTCTTCGATCGGAACTTTTGCCGGCTCGCCATAAACGGCGCAGGTCGAAGAAAAGATTATCTTCTTCACGCCTGCGTCCAGCGCCGCGTTGAGCAGCGACAGACCGCCTTCGACATTGTTATGAAAATACTTTTTGGGATTGGTAACCGACTCTCC
This sequence comes from Candidatus Sulfotelmatobacter sp., assembly GCA_036269595.1. Classification (GTDB taxonomy): domain Bacteria; phylum Acidobacteriota; class Terriglobia; order Terriglobales; family Acidobacteriaceae; genus Sulfotelmatobacter. The sequence continues at coordinate 5,842 of DATBEI010000008.1, read as the reverse complement.
AACGTAAGCGTGCGCCGCGAAGTGCATTATGGCGTCCACTCGCGGCAGCACTCGCCCGAGCGCGGACGCGTCCAGCATGTCGCCCTTAATCAGGTCGAACCCAGCGGCCAGCGATTCATATCCGGTGCTGAGATTGTCGAAAATAATTACTTCATGGCCCGCGCGTCGTAGCGCGCGAGCAGTATGACTACCGATGTATCCAGCTCCGCCAATGACCAGTATGACCATGCTTGTCTTCCCTTTTCAGTCGCGCCCTTCCAATGGTTTAAAGGCTCGCCGGCGGCGGCACTGAACCGTCGGCTTCAACGGCAATTGCAAGAACTTCATAATGCCCGAAGAAAATATCAGAAAGGCTAGTGGAAGAGTGCAATTGTACATCGAACGAAGATTTCCTCGTGCGCCCAAACAACGAATCTCGAACTATATTCCAGCCTATGGGCCTGATAGTATGTCCCGAACCTTCTGGGAGACACTGTGGAACTTGATCCCGGACCAGATTTCGGACAACCCTCGAACCGCGTGCAGGCGCCTCCGCCTGACGCGCCTGCCTATCGCGATCGCGGCACAGGTTTAGCCGTTTTCGGCGTTGCCCAGATCATTCTCGGCTTGCTCGCGGCCTTGATGATTCCATTCATTGCGCTGGGCGCATTCATGTCTCGCCTCGCCCCCGGCGGGTCCATTCGTCCCGGCCAATTCATCTCCGGAGTCGCCACTTACGCATTCATCGCGACGGTGCTGATCGCTTTGGGTATCGGATCTTTACAAATGAAGCGCTGGGCGCGCCCCATTACGCTGGTTCTGTCCTGGTATTGGCTCGTCATGGGAGCTTTGTTCACGATCCTGCTGACTGCCATGTTGCCCGCGACCGTGCGAAGCGCCCTCGTGCAGGCGCAGCGCAATTCCCATGCCGGATCGCCGCCAGAAATCTCCACCGGCGTGATGGCCGTCGTCCTCACCTTCATCATCGTTTTTGTCGCCCTGTTCCTGATAATGGTGCCGGTCGCTTTCATCATTTTCTATGGCCGCCAGGATGTCGCTGAAACCCTTCGCCGCCGGGATCCGGTCGAACGCTGGACCGACCGAACTCCGTTACCGATCCTTGGCGCCAGCCTCATCTTCGCTCTAGGAGCTGTTTATCTTCTACTGGTTGGCTTTACAGCCCCGCTCTTCCCGTTCTTCGGACGATATCTAACCGGTGTTGCGGCAACGCTTTGTTTTGTGGTGACGGCAGCTCTCGATGGCTACATTTCCTTGGCCCTGTTCCGTCTGCACTCGACCGGTTGGTGGATCGCGACGCTGACACTGCCGATTCGTCTCGCATCAATGGCCTTGACCTACGGGCGCGCGGACTTATGGCAAGCCTACGCAAGGATGGGCGTCTCGCACGAGCAACTGCGAGTACTGAGCTCGAATCCTATGCTTCGCGGCCACGTCGTCCTGTGGTGGAGTCTTATTTCGATCGTATTGCTTTTTCTTTATTTACTGTGGTTGAAACGATATTTCAGAACGCCGCTCGCTCCCTCTGCGGCGACAGTTCCTGCGCCGATCGGTCAATGACGTGATTCTTCAACCCAAAAACCCAAAACTTTGCGAGGCAATATGACCGAACAACTTGCCGACAAAACCTGCGTTCCCTGCCGCGGAGGCGTTCCGCCGGTCAAGGGCTTGCAACTGGAGGAATTGCACCGAAGTGTTCCAAAGTGGTCGGTTCACGAAGAGCATCACCTGCATCGCGAATTCAAATTCCCCGACTTCAAGCAAGCGCTCGAATTCGTAAACCGCGTTGGCGCGATAGCCGAGGAGCAGGGACACCATCCCGACATTCTGTTGGCGTGGGGCAAAGTTGACATCACGATTTGGACTCACAAGATCGACGGCCTCACGGAGAGCGATTTCATCATGGCCGCGAAGATTGATCGCGTGAGCCGGCCCTAGGTTCATTGTCGTTGAATCCTTCAAACCGGGTTACCAGCACATCACGAGGAAATCAGGGTTGTCTCTCTCGCACGGCCCGCGCGCAGCGCAATCGCCAGGATCGCAGCTGGAACCAGCATGAGCACACCGGTGCTGGCGGCTACGGCTCGAGCCGAGAATCCCGCATCCAGAAAACGGCCAGCCGCATAGGCTGTAACTGCAAACGAAAGGCTACCCAGGCCAAGGTCGGCGGAGAACACTCGTCCGCGAAAGCGGTCTTCGGTGTGAAGTTGCAACAGCGTCGTAGAGAAGACCCAGACCGTCGAGCCGCCAGCGTGCGCGAGCATGGCGCAAGCAGCTGCCATCCAAACGGTCCGGCTGACGCCCAAAATGCAATATCCCAATGCGATCGTGAGATAACCGAAGAGAATTCCGAGCCGCAACCGACCGTCGCTGCGGCCCGCCCATCGCGCCGCCACCACTGGACCCATCATGGCGCCGAGTCCGCGCCCACCGAGCAGGATGCTCATGCCGAGCATGGCCCCGCCAGCGGCATCGATGCCGCGCCCGTGCACCGCAAACTCCCTCGCGCCCATCACCGTAAAGATCACCCAGCTTGGGCCCACCATCAATTCCCCGGCTTTGGCAAATACTGCCGGCAAGAGCGTCGGGTGGCTACGGATGTAGCGGATTCCCTCCAGTACTGGAGAGTAATCGACCAGATCACGCGGCCGCAGCGGGGCTGCAGACTCGGCATGAGGCTCGGCGAAGCGCATTCCGCTGATCAGCAGCGCAGAAGTTAGAAAAGAAAGCGCATTGAGGATGAAAACGGTATCGCGTCCGAAAAGCGCAGCCACCACGCCCCCCACCGCCGCTCCGATCAGCAAGTTCACCGACCATGTCGCCGACGACAGCGTGTTGGCGACTAGAACCTCGTCCTCTGCCGCGATATTGGGGATCACGGCACTGCGCGCGGGTTCGAAAAACGCCGCCATGGTGGTTTCGGCCAGCAGCAAGGGATACACCAGCCACACCGTGGAACGCGAACGCACGAACAACATCGCCAGCACCACGCAGAAGCGGACAATGTCGGCAGCAATCATCACGTGCTTGCGCCGCAGCCGGTCGTTCACTACTCCGGCCGTGGGACCCACTAGCGTCTGCGGCAGAACTTGCAGAACCAGCGCCAAAGCCACTGAACCCGCATGCCCCGTCAGTTGCAGCAGCAGCGTATAAATCGAAAGCGTGTAGAACCAGTCCCCAATCTCGCTGACAATTTGCGCCATCCACAGACGGCGGAAATTGCGGTTCCGTCGCAGCAGGCGGAAATATGACGGAATCGAGATCGTTGGAACACTTCGTTGAGGTTGTGGTTCCATGCGGCGCCGTTAAGTGTACCCGCACGTTGGTCTTCATCCGACGCTGAAACCTTGACCCTACACTGCAACTATTTTCACCGGAAATTTCCCCCGAACTTCATCTTGCGATCACAACCAAATGTAACTTCTTACGTTGCAATAGGATAACAGTTGGCACTTCGTGCATGATGTGAACTGGCTTTGGTAAACGCCGTGCACTCTAAAGGCTGCGTGGAGGCCCCCCTGACACCGATGCGCTATTCTTCGAAACTTCTCGCTATCCTGATTTCTTCCCTGCTGCTCTGCGGAGCGGCCTTAGCCAATACCTGCGACAATTTCGCCTCTTTCTCCTGCCCCACGAATAACAAGGGCAAGACGATAAATGATCCCAACGTCGTCAACCTGGTCGGAACCGGGTCGACTGGAACCTCAGGTGTAACCGTTTTGTTAGGAAGCGACACATTCGGGATCACCATTAATAACGGCAAATCGGTGGTCGGGGACGACCTGGTTATCCTGGCGGCATTCCCCAATGGCATGGCCGGAAAGGTAAACGGTACGTCGTTTTCTTCACTCAACGCCTTTGGCGAGGGAGACGCCATTGCACAGCATCACGGAAACTGGACCGGAGCGATTCCCACCACGTGGAGCACATGGCAGGGTCACGGAATCGTGTTCAACAGCGTTGCGTTCGGATATGCGAACCTGGGAGTCATCGGCAGCGGGCCAATCTCGGTGACGGCGTCGGGCGTTCCCAACGGAACGGTCTTCTACGCGGAAATCATCAATCCCGTAAATAACCAGATTCTTTACATCACGCCCAACTCAGAAGCAGGGTTCCTGTACGCTCCGACCAGCCCTGTCCCCGAACCAGAATCGCTCGTACTGATGGGGAGCGGACTGGTTGGTCTCGGTACTCTGGTACGTCGCAAGCTGCGCGTGTAGCCAATTCTCGAGTTGCTGGTTGGACCCCGGGAGAACCTGCCCGGGGTCTTGTTTTTCTGCTTCTTTTACTAGGAAAAACTGCAGGCGACGCACGAATTAGGATTCGAGCGCCGGACTTTCCCGCCGCGATTCCGGACGCAAGTTTTTCTTCAAGTCTTCGGCGATCTGCTTGCCGTGAAAGCGGCCATTCTCGATGAAGATTTCGTTCGTCCGCGATCCCGCCACGATCACTCCTGCAACATAGATTCCCGGCACATTGCTTTCCAGAGAGACGGGGTCGCACACCGGGCGACATTGCGGCTCTGACAATTCAATCCCCATGCTGCGCAAAAAATCATAGTCGGGATGGTAGCCAATCAAGGCCAGCACGAAATCATTCTTCAGGCGCTGCGGACCGCGCGGCGTGTTAATGACAACATGATCGATTCCGATTTCCAGAACAGAGCTATTGAAGTACGCTTCGATTTCTCCGTTCTTGATGCGGTTTTCAATGTCGGGTTTGATCCAGTACTTCACGTGATTGTGCAACTGCGCGTCGCGGTGAACCAGCGTGACGCGGGCGCCATGCCGCCACAGATCGAGCGACGCGATCGCCGCGGAATTCTTTCCGCCGATTACCAGCACGTCCGTGTCGTAATACGGATGCGGCTCGCCGTAATAGTGCGACACTTTGGGCAGATCTTCGCCCGGGATGCACAACTGGTTCGCCAGATCGTAATAGCCCGTCGAAACGATGACTTTTTTCGTGCGGTAATCATGCGGCCGCCCAGCGCGGTCGGTCGCCGTGATCGCGAAGTTTCCATCCTTACCCATCACCGTTTTTACCCATTCGTACTGGCGAAGATCCAGGTGGTAATGCTCCGCGACCTTGCGGTAATACTCCAGGGCCTCCTCGCGCGTGGGCTTCTGCTGGGCCGTGGTGAAGGGGATGTCGCCGATCTCCAGCAATTCCGGCGTCGTGAAGAATGACATGTTAGCCGGATAGTGAAACAGCGAATTCACCAGGCAGCCCTTATCGAGAATAATGACTTTGAGCCCGATCTTTTGCGCCTCGATCGCACAGGCCAGACCCGTCGGCCCGGCCCCAATCACCAGAACGTCGGTTCGCATCTCCGGGCCAGGTTTGAGTTTCGCTTTTGGCAGCGTGTCGAGTTCAATTGCAGCAAGCGACTCGGGCATGGGATTAAGTGGAGAGTCGGTCGAGGCGGCGAGGGTCGAGCAACTCGGAAGGCTGATTCTAGCATGTACGAATTACAAGGCGTTCTCGGCAACCTCTTGGCTAAGACGCTGCGTTGGCGGCTGCCCGTTTCGCAGGACGAACTTCCCGTTCAATCACGCGAGACAATCTGTCTTGCGCTACTTCCAGGTCATATGCCGACTGAAGATTCAGCCAGAAGCCGGCGCTCGTATTGAAGTACCGCGCCAGCCGCAAAGCGGTGTCTGGAGTAATACTCCGGCGGCGGTGGACAATTTCGGCAATTCGGGTCACCGGCACCCTAAGGTCGAGCGCAATCCGGTTCATGCTTAGACCAAGCGGCTCCATGAAGTCCAGGTGCAGAATTTCACCGGGGTGGATGGGAGAAAGCAGCTTTTGCGATTTAGCCATCGATGCGCACCTTTGTCGA
>DATBEI010000271.1:0-7919 GCA_036269595.1 Candidatus Sulfotelmatobacter sp. | reverse complement strand
ATAACCGCGCCGGCAGCGCGCATGCGATCCAGTCCAATCTTCCAGTTCCATTCACTCCGGGAACTGACCGCGTCCGATGCCACATGGACCAGATATCCATCATGCAGCGCTGCTAGCGCAGTTTGCGTGACGCAAATGTGGCTTTCCATACCGCACAGCAGCAGAGTCGTGCGTTGTCCCGGCAATCGTTTCAGCAGGCTGCAAAACACGTCGCTGCCGAAGCAGGAGAACAATGTCTTGTCGACCGCTTGCGTACCGAGCAGCAGGGAAGCAACCTCCGGTACAGTTCCGCCCAAGCCCTTTGCATATTGCGTGCTGAGCAGCGCGGGGATTTTGAGAATTCCGGCTGCTCGGATGAGAAGTTGGGCGTTCCGTACCAGTTGTTCTTTCTGAAAAATTGGCGGCAGCAGCTTTTCCTGTATATCGATGACCAGCAGTGCACACTGCGCGGCCTCCAGCGGGCGTCGCGCCATCTCTGCGTAATCCGTACCCGAATGCCTGGAATCAAGGGCCGTGACCATGAATGCTCCTTCGGGGGAAACTCGATCATGCGATTCTACCGCTTAGGGCTTCGAAACCATCGCAAGCGGTTTCGGTTGACCCGCTTTGCTTTCAAACATAAAATCAAAACAGGCTTGCGGGCAACGGCTTCACCTGAAAACTGCCCCCTCGTTCAACGGCTAGGACACCTGCCTCTGGAGCAGGCTATCGGGGTTCGAATCCCTGGGGGGCAGCCAAGTTTCTTCGCTTCAATCATTCCAAGGAACTTAAAAATTCTCGACACTATCGAGAATAAATTCCCAATGCAAAAGCGCCATCATTGCAGCCTCCTCTTTGCGAAGTTCGCCCTTGTTGTCGTCGTCTGCGCCGCCTCGTCACTGTTTGCTGCCAACGGCATGCAGATTGTCGTAGTTCCCGTCGCAAACATGTTTTCGAAGCCCAGCGACCAATCGGCCGTCGTCTCCCAAGCGATTTACGGAAGCAACGTGACTTTGTTGTCGTCGCTCGGAGAGTGGTCGAGAATTCAAACCGCGGACCACTACAAGGGATGGGTGCGCAGCCGCCACCTTCGTCTGGTCCAGAACGGTGGCGGCTACGCCACAGCCGGACAAGTCGTTCAAGTGCAAAGTCTTTTCGCAAATGTTTACCGCGAGCCTGACATCACCCGCCATCAGCCCGTGATTACTGTACCCTTTGAATCGCGGCTGGAAGTGATCTCTGACCAAGATGCTGCCGGCTCAAAGGCCGCGACAGGCAAAGCACTTCCTGAGGGTTGGTTGCACGTTCGCTTGCCTGACAAGCGCGACGAGTGGATCCAGTCGGGAGACATAAACCCCGATCCCAAGCCTTTGTCGATTCCCGAATCCATCGAACTCGCCAAGCGTTTTCTCGGATTCCCGTACCTATGGGGAGGAAGTTCCAGCTTCGGTTTTGATTGTTCTGGCTTTACCCAGATGCTGGTGCGCGCTCGCGGTAAGACCATGCCACGGGACGCGGATAAGCAGGCCGCTTGGACTGGAGTGAGTGCGGTCGAGCGCAAAGACCTGCAGCCAGGGGACCTTCTCTTCTTCGGTTCTTCGGCGAGAGACATTACTCACACCGGGATGTACATCGGGGATGGCCAATTTATCCATGACACCACCAACGTTCATCCCGTCGTTCAGATCAGCCGCTTGGATGACGAGCCTTGGACGCACCTTCTGGTCGCCAGTCGTAGGGTGAAATGAGATTTCAGCGATCGTGGTTGGCTGCGATTGCGTAGCTGATTGCTCGGCGGAATTGCGGAAGGCTTGAACCGCAGAGGACGCCGAGACCGGCCGCAGAGACCGCGGAGAAAGTCCCAGAAAACCGTCGAACGAATCCTAAAACCGCGCGCCAAGATAATACTCAAACTTTCTCAGCGTCCTCAGCGGCCTCTCTCCGCGAACTCGGCGGTCAACAGCTTTGACCAAGACGGGAGAATTCAAGCCTTAGTTGCCGTTGCATGCTCTCCAAAGGAACCGCAGCGACCCCGCATCCCTTGACGGAACTTTTCCCGTTCCTCTGGGGTCATGTTCTCCCAGCGCTCCATCATGCGCCGCCGCCAGTACATGTTTCGTCCCGGCCGCCCATGGAAGCCACCAAAAAGGATCTTACTCAAAACCAACAGGCCCACCGCTTGCCAGAAGGTAATCACGTGCCATCCAAAGACAGCCGGCACCAACCAGTTCCACAGGCGCATGACCACAAAGCTAAATACGGTCACAAACAACACAGCAAACAAGGCGAACTTCAATATTCTCGCGATCCGATTTCTTTTCATCTTCTTGTCCTCATGATTTCGAAAATGCGTCGTGAATGGCCTGCAGTCGCTCTCGCAGATGCAGCACCGCATAATGTTTGCGCGAAAGCAACGTATTCACGCTGGTGCCAGTTTCCGCCGCAAGCTCTTTGAAGCTGCGACCCATCAGTTCGTGGGCAATGAATACCTCCCGTTGCTCGTCTGGTAACTCCTCCAGCGCGGCTTCCAATTCTTCGAGAAGCACTCCGCGCGCATATGCCGCCTCGGGACCCGCATCTGGGGAGGGAAGCAGTTCTTCCAGTTCCTGCTTGTCCCCATCTTCATTGCTAGTTGCGGGTCCGTTGCGTAACGCTTCCCGCTGTTTGCGCCGAAACAGATCCGTTATGCGATTGCGAGCCACCCGAAATAGCCAGCCGGTAACCTGTTCGACGGGCTTGAACATTCGGTAAGTCTGGATCAGTTCGTAGAAAACTTCCTGCAGGATATCTTCCGCGTCCTCCCGATCGGCCACACGTCTGCGGATGAAGTTGCGAAGCTGCGGCCTCTCGCGGTCGATTGCCTCCGCGATTTGCCGATCTTGCTCTGCCATCATCCCCGGCTTTCTGAGCGCTTCTTCCATCTGCAGATGTAGACGAATGAGCGAGGCAAATATTTTAGGGGAAGCGAAGATTTCGTAAGGGGGCCCGCGGCAAATTCCGGCGGGGAACTGGCGCCGGAGAACCCGCATATTTCATTGCACAAAAAACAACAGGGCCGATCCGCGTTTGCGGACGGCCCTTATAGCGTCACCGCGATACCTGCGACCGTTTAGTCGCCCGACGGCAACAGCATCTCCTCCGGCCCCAGATCAATGTTGACCGGAGCCTGCGGACAGTTGCCGAGAATCGGCTGGCAAGCCGCATCTGGACCGTGTTTCGGCCGCAGCAGTGGCTTCTTTTCCATGAACTGCTCGGTCTCGGTTGACCCCGTCAACGCGGTGGTCGAGGCCAGGCCGCCGCTGATCACTTGCTGCACCTGATCAAAATATCCCGTGCCCACAAAGCGTTGATGCTTCACCGCCTCATATCCATACTGCGTCTCGCGGCTGAATTCTTTTTCCTGCAGCCGGGAATACGCGGTCATACCCGCCAGTTTGTATCCGCGCGCCAATTCAAACATGCTGAGATTCAGCGCGTGGAAGCCCGCCAGCGTCACGAACTGGAACTTGTAACCCATCCGCGCCAGCTCTGGCTGGAAGCGCGCAATCGTCGCCTCATCCAGATTCTTGCGCCAGTTGAAACTCGGCGAACAATTGTAGGCGAGCATCTTGTCCGGATACTTGGCGTGAATGGCTTCGGCGAAGCGCCGCGCCTCTTCCATGTCGGGATGCGAAGTCTCGCACCAAATCAGGTCCGCGTACGGCGCGTACGCCAATCCGCGGGCAATGGCCGACTCGATTCCGCCACGAATGCGGAAGAAGCCTTCAGACGTGCGCTCGCCGGTGCAGAACTCGCGGTCCCGAGGATCAATGTCGCTGGTCAGCAAATGGGCGCTGTCGGCGTCGGTACGCGCCATGATCAGCGTCGGCACCCCCATCACGTCGGCCGCGAGTCGCGCCGCCACAAGTTTCTGGATCGCCTCGGTCGTGGAGACTAGAACTTTGCCGCCGAGGTGTCCGCACTTCTTCGCCGACGAGAGCTGATCTTCGAAGTGAACGCAGGCCGCGCCCGCCTCAATCATTCCCTTCATCAGTTCGAAGGCGTTCAACGTGCCGCCAAATCCTGCTTCCGCATCCGCAATCAGCGGAGCAAACCATGTCTGCCCCGGCGCCACTTTGCCCTCCGCGTGATGTACCTGGTCGGCGCGCTGCAGCGCATTGTTAATACGCCGGCAAAGGTTCGGAACGCTGTCCGCCGGATAGAGGCTCTGATCGGGATACATTGTGCCCGCATTGTTAGCGTCGGCCGCCACTTGCCATCCACTGACATAGATCGCCTTAAGCCCCGCCTGCACCTGCTGTACGGCTTGGTTGCCGGTCATCGCCCCCAGCGCGTTGATGTAGGGATCGGTTCGCAAAAGTTCCCACAACCGCTCGGCGCCCATGCGAGCCAGGGTGTGCTCAATGTGGATTGAGCCGCGCAAGCGCAGCACATCTCCGGCTGTGTACGGACGCTCCACGCTCTTCCATCGCGGATTGGATGCCCAATCCTGGTTTATCGCCGCCTGGGCCAGCGCGTATTGCGCGATCCGCTCCTCGTCACTCAAGGAGTGCTCAAGCTGATGTGAGGTTATGGGTTGTGCGCTGTGTCCGTTTCCGTTGGCTGACATTTACTTTCTCTCCTAAACTAAATTCGTTCGAATTGCCGTTAAGCTGGGTCGAATTCTCCGTTGACGATCATGGCTTCGCTGATTTCGCGAGCGCGGCGGAAACGCTCCGCCTCCTCTGGGTTCGAGTTTGCCGGAAGAATCGAGAGCAATCGCTCGAGTTCTTCATCGAACAACTGCGTGATGAATTCCGGTGTGTGCTTCACCGGCCGGCCCTGATCGTCGGTCACTGAAACTAGATTGCGATGCAACACGCGCTGCGCAATCATCAGCCGGTAGATGCGATCCGTGGCGAGATCTTCCATGTATCCGTCGAGCAGGCTCGCTCCGCGGCCGCTCAGCACTCCATGCCGGTAGCGGATCACGGTCCGAACGGCCGCCCGAGTGCCATTCACGGTGCGTGCGCCAACGCCGATCGGTTGGGGCCGTAAGTTCGGATAGCGGCTCGCGTTCTTCGGCTGCGCCGATAGTTGGTTTGGGTAAGGGAATTGCGCCACCGCGATCGCATTCTGATCGGGATGTCCAGTCCACGCGCCATCCATCAGGCAATCGGCTTCGTTCTTCTTATCTTTCTCCAGTACTGCCAATGCCCGTGCGTTCAATTCTGCATCTTCGCGGCTGGGATACAGGGCAGTCATCCCGCCAATCGCCAGGATGCCGCGATGATGGCAAATTTCGGGCATCAACTCCCGCAGATTCTGAAAGAACGCAACGTTGTACGGAATAGTGTTGCGGTCCGGCAAAACCCAGTCGGGATCGTCGAGGTTGAAATGAATCAGGCTGGCCATGTAATCCCACCGGCCAAGATTGAGGCCGATGATGTGATCGCGCAGGTTGTAGGCGAACTCTTCCATCTGAAATGCCATGGGGTGTGACTCGACCAGCGCCATGCACTTGATGTAGTTGTGCGGCAGCCCGCGCCACTGAGCCAGCGCCTGGAACAGATCGCGCCACCACAGCGCTTCCTCGGCCGACTCTGACTTCGGAATGTAGATGCAAAGCGGGTGCTTCAATTCCGCAGGATCAATGCCGAAGAAAATTCGCGCCACATCGAGCAGAGATGCCGAAACCAGTTCGCCCGGAATCAGCCCTGCCTGGTTCAGGTGCAATCCTCGCGGACGAGTAAAAATGACGGTGCCGTTCCGTTGAATGTTTACCGTGCGCTCGCGCTTTTTGTCGTAGTAGCTGAGTTCGCCGCGCAGGCAGGCCAAAATGTTCGCAATACCGACTTCATGATGCGACCACTTATTCACACAAGAGTCTTCCAAGTCGAGCATCACGCCGGGCGCGCCCGAGTTCAGCATCTTGACGCAAAGTTCGCCGTCGTCGGCCGGGCCGGTCATCTGATTGCGCTGATCGTGGCACCAGTCGGGCAACGTGATCCGCCATCCATTGCGCACCGTGTCTGAAGGAAAACGGTGCGTCGGCTTTTCCCCCTCCAGCGAACGCTGCAATACTTCGAGCCGCTTGCGCGCGAGTTCCTGCTGGCGCGGAGTAAACCGCCGGTGCAAGGGCAGAAAAAACTCCATAAATCCGGCGGGAAGATCGCGGCTTGCATCGAAGCCCGCCGGGGCGGTGCTGATCGGGTTGATCAGTGCATCGGTTTCCGTGGTAGCAACTGCAGTTGGCGTCATATCCCGGTTCCCTTGATAGAGTTCAATATGCCGAACACTCATTCGTAATACTGGCGGATCGTACGATGGCCTCCCGAGCCTCGTCAAGCGCGTTGTTCAATATGCAGAACATACATTCATTTTGTTGCACGTATACAGTTTTTTGCTACCATAACGATTTGGCGGTTCTTATCATGGTTTCTAAAGAAGAATCCCCGTCCGTGGCCGTCGAACGCGCTCTGTCAATGCTGGAGGCGGTTGCGCTTGAGCCGGAAGGACTTAGCAACGCCGAGATCAGCCGCAAGCTGGAGATTCCGAAGAGCTCGGCCAGCTACATCCTGCGCACCCTCGAGACCCAGGGCTACCTGAATCGTGATTCCACCAGCGGCAAATATCGCGTCGGGCTGAAAATTCTTAGCCTGAGCCGCGGCGCCCTCAGCGGAATTGATGTCCGCGAGGTTGCGCTGCCCATCATGCGTCACTTAGTGGAGAAGACCAGCCTTACTTGCCACCTCGCTATTCTGGATGGGCCCGAGGCGGTCTACATTGAGAAGGTCGAACCGCCGGGCTTCATCCGCATGGATACGTGGGTAGGCCGCCGCATGCGGGTTCACGCCACCAGCGTGGGAAAGGCGCTGGTCGCGCACATCCTCCAGGAGCGGCTTGAAAAAATCATTGCTGAACGCGCGATGGAGAAACGCACTCCCAAAACCATCACCACCTTGCCGCGTCTGCTGAAGGAACTGGAAAAAGTTCGCACCCAAGGCTACGCGGTTGACGATGAGGAAAACAATTTAGGCGCGCGTTGCGTCGGCGCTCCCGTGTTCAATCAGCAAGGGGCAATCGAGGCCAGCATCGGCCTGAGCGGAACCATCGGCCAGGTCAATTCGCAAACCATGCCACGGATCCTAGAAGCTTTGAAGGACGCGGCGCGGCACGTCTCCATGCAGTTGGGCTATCGCGCTCCGCACCGCCGAACCGGCGCATAAGATTTCCGCTAATGTTTCCCTAATACCATTGCTGGTATTTGCCTTTCTCGTCTTTTCAGGCGGCAACAGGCACGGGACGGGAGTGAGTCAGTTGAGCAATCAGCGGATTCACCAGCCGTACCATGTCACCCCAGTTCATGCGAACCATTTCGCGGTGGGAGCCCGCGCTGAAGGCAATCTCATCATTTTCGGCTAGGCTCGCATCCGCATACACTGCCATGTCATAAAGATTTCCAAACGGAGGCATCGCGCCCGTCTCGCAATCGGGAAAGGCATCCTTAAACTCTCGTTCGGTTGCGAGTTCGACCACTTGCGCGCCCGTCAGATGTTTCAGTCGGTCCAGGTCTACGTGCAACGCGGCCGGTACGACCGCCATTGCCAGCACGCCATCAATCTTCACGATCACCGTCTTTGCCAGTTTCTTGCCGGACACGTGCGTCAGGGCGGCAACCCCCTGAGCGGTATAAGCCAAAGAGTGCGAGATGACCAGATATTTAATGTGTTGAGAGTCGAGAAATTTGCGGAGCTTGGACAACGGCATAAGACCTCCTCGCCTGGTGATAATTAGTGGAGGGGTCCGCTCGTGCGGGATCTCTTCGGTTTAAGAGTCTATTGTTTGTGAAGAGCTGTTGTCAGTGACCGCCGTCACTGTTAGTGCTAATACTTCACGATGGCGGCAAATGACTTTGGATCTAGGGAGGCTCCACCCACCAGCGCGCCGTCAATTTCTTC
>DATBEI010000242.1:0-24069 GCA_036269595.1 Candidatus Sulfotelmatobacter sp. | reverse complement strand
CGCGCCAGTTGCTGGCATGGGAGCCGAAGATCGATCTCGAAGCCGGCCTCCGCCAATCCCTCGACTACTTCAAGACAGCCGTGGCCCAGGAAGCAGCAGTGAAGTAGCAGGGGCTAGGGGCTAGTGATCAGAGGGCAGAGTCCTGGCTCGTGGGGCATTTCAGCTCGTGTAGGGACGGACGCATTCGTCCGTCCGCGGAGCGAAGCGACGCCTGGTCAATAAGTTAGATGGGATTAGCAGTACATATTTGTATGTACACTTCGGAAATTCAGCCTGACCGTCCACTTCGAGCATCGCTCCCCGCCTACAATGCCCTTTCCTGAGCCGGAAACGCCCCTAGCAGCGACGATCGACCATCGACCGGGGGTTAGCCCTCAAGACACAAATTCGCGCGTCCTGGAACCCTCCGGCACGGTTTAACGGATTATCAATGACTTGCACGCAGGCTCAACGACTTAGCTGGTTGGTTCGGTGGTTGCGGCCACGAAGTCGATGAGCTGGCTTACTTTCGAACGCTCTTCGCTCGTCTTCAGCGCGAACTCCACGCCCATCCCGTAGCCAGGATGAGAGGTCAACACAGTTCCACGCAACAGCAATTTCATTTCGTAGGTACGCACCACAATGTCGACGGATGCTCCCTTGGCGAATGGCAGCGGAAACTCCAGGTAGCATCCTCCGGAACTCAAGTCGGTCAGATTGCAACGATGCGGCACGGTGATGCCCTTGCGGTAGACGACGGCTCCCAGGCGGCACGAATGCCGCGATTGGGTTCGGCGGTTGTCAGGATCGGCCATGCTTCCCTTGGCCGCCGCCTCGGCGGCTTTCGCACTCTCATCGGCAACTTCGACTTGCACCACGGCCCGCGCGTTATGGCCCCCGTGAGTAATCTCCGCCACGGCTGCCGGACCAGGCTGCAAAGTCTCTTCTACCTCGACGGTCACATCGGCCAGGGGATCGCGCACGGATTGATTCTCCAACTTGTCTTCGAGATATTCCGAGAGCAGACGGCGCGAGGTTTTCGGCACATCCGCGAACTGAATACCGGCGCGGCCCTTCCAGTCCTGCCATACGACCTGCCCAGACAAGCGGATATTCGACGACTGCCCCGGCAGCTTGAATTGAAAATAAACTTTCTCGACGGGAGGAATCCGCTTACCAAACTGTACCGACATGCCGTTCTCGGCCAAATCGATCAGCGTCGCCTTCTCCTGCTGGACGTTAGCGTAGTCGATGGTGGCCTGGGCATGCACGGCGGCGCGCGCTTTTTTTCGCTTGTCGCGATGCATGACCACGCGGACGGCGCGCATGCTATTCAGCGCCTGCTCGAAGGCCAGCGGCTTGTAGAAAATAAAATTCGCGCCCAGGGAAAAGACTTCATGCACGCTGTCTTGTCCGTCGAGCACCACCACGGCCAGCGTGGCGTCGTTCTTACGGGACTGCCGAGTCTCGCGCAGAAGCGAGATCACTTGCCTGGTGGTCTTGCCTTCCAGAATGACCACGTCGAACCGCTGTTGCGCCAGCCGGATGCCGGCGCGCACGAAGTCCGGACAAGACTCGACCCCAATGCTGAGTTCTGCCAAAACTCGCTGCAGCAATCGGGACGACTCCTCGTCGGCACACACGAGTAGAGCGGATAAAGTCATACCTGAAGACATCGTAGGTGCCGATGGTTCTGCCTCACAAGTTACTCCTGTCACCATGGCATTAGGCACGCCAGGCATCTTGGCAGCCGGTCTCTGCGACTCGGGCGGACCGTGTCTACCGTAACTTGGCCGGGAAAATTGGGGCTCATAGAATTTGGTTCGTATGGGCGCACCGGGAATTCATCAATTAGCAGCCGACTGGATGTCTGCCAAATGGCTGTTGTGGATCAGCTTGTATGCGGGCCTGGGAATTGTTCTGCCCTGGTGCATGACGCGGGCCTGGGCGAACCAGCACAAAAGCGATTTGCGGCCGCGTGTCCGGCAAGTCTTCCAGTACGGAGAGTTAGGACTGGTGGGCTTGATGATGGCGATCTCGGTCATCTGGGATCTGCAGAAATCCGGATACACGTCGTATACCATCGCTCTCGGATCGGTGTTTCTGGCGATGAGCGGCATCATGGCCGGCGCGGTCTGGGTGGAAGCGTACTGCCGGCGCAACACGGGCATTCGTTTCACGTCCCACCGAGCGTGGCGCGACTCGCGTAATTTAGCACTTCTGGTATTCAGCTTGGCTCTGGTAACGGAAATTCTGTTGGACCGATTCTCAAAGGTGACAGGCTTATGAGCGCAGCCGCTCCAGCACTCGCGAAAGAACCACGGCGCACGGTGGCGATGCGTCTCGCCGATCCGGCGGCCATGCTGGCCTATGTGTCGCTCGCTTTCGGATTGTTGCTGGTGCTGTTTCCGCTAGGGTTCCCGCACATCATTATCCGGAATTGGCAGAATGCGCGGCTGACGCCCATCATGATTCTGTTTACCGTTTCCCTCAACCTCGGTTTGTACCTCACGATTACCTACCAGCGCTCCGCCCGGCCCGGGATTATCGCTTCGGCATGCCTGGGCAGCGTACCCGTCTTTGTGCTAGCAGCTCTCAATCTCGTCTTGCAAGCCACAATTACTCATACCTTCTCGGGAAACATTCCCAATGCGCCGGCGCGGGTCGATGAAGAGATTCTGGCGCAGACTTATTTCGCGATCGTGGCCGCGATCTTTGCGCCCTTTCTGCTGATTCGCCTGGGACAGCAGTTTCACAAGTCCAACCAGTAGAGTCCTCAGTTCTCAGTTCCGAACCTCGACCGGACACATCGACTTCATACTTCGAGCACCCATTTGTTTGATTGCGGAGATGGCAACTCCCTTTTTTTTCTGTAGACGGACGGGACCAGTGCCATGGGATTCCAGTTGTCAAGGTTGCTGAAAATGACTCTGGTAACCACCTGCCAATTACAAAGGGTCTATGTCCTAGTGCATTGGTCTGGAGTACTTTGACGGAGTCCCCCCACAACTAGGAAGATGAAGTCGCGATGAAGGAACGCAAGTCCTCTCAGTTGTCCGCGATCAAAGCGCCACCCATGCCCTGGAGGCAGGGAAAGGCGCGGAGGCGTTGCAGCGAGTGGGTTTTCTGTTCGAAAGGCGTTATGAAGTTGGATGCAAATCGCGGGTTCTCATTGCTGGAAATGCTGATCACCATTGCCATTGGCCTGATCATGGCGGGAGTGACATTCATCGCGCTGATGCCGCTGTTTCGCGAGAACCATGTAAACGCCGCCTACGACACCACGCTGTCGGTAATCCGCAACTACCGGACGATGTCGATCACGCAGAGTAAACGCTACATTGTCACGTTTTCATCGCCCGGAACCATCACTGTGCAGCGCTGGGATTACGCTGCGCCGGTGTCGCCGCCGCCGGTGACGGTGGCCACGTTCAACCTGCCGCAGGATATTCAGTTCGCAGTGCAGGCGGGCTTTCCAGCGACGGCGCCCGACGGATTTGGCGGCGGCAGCACTGCCATCGACTTTGATCAAGGCATGGGCCTGGGAAGCCAGAACTACATCATGTTCATGCCCGACGGTTCCTCGCAGGACACGCTGGGAAACTTTAATAGCGGGCTGGTCTATCTGACGCGGCCGGGCGATCTTTACAGTTCACGAGCCGTCTCGGTGTTCGGCACCACCGGAAGAGTCCGCGGTTGGCGGCTGCTGCAGGGAAATACATGGGTGCAACAATGACGCGCCAGTCTCAAAGCGCGCGGTCTTCAGCCTCAACGCAGGACGGTTTCACGCTGGCGGAAACCATGATTGCAATCGTGGTAACCAGCGTCGGCATTATTGGACTGTTGGCGGTTTTTGCCACCGCAGTTTCCACGACGCAGAACGCGCAGCAAAATTTGATCGCACGGCAGAAGGCGCTGGAGACGATGGAGAGCATCTACACGGCGCGTAACACGCAGCAAATCAACTTCGCGCAGATTGCGAATATTTCCAGCGGCGGAATTTTTACCGATGGCGCCACGCCTTTGCTTTCCGCAGGTTCTGACGGGCTGGTCAACACCGCCGATGACGTCGACTTCCCGGCTGCGGGAGCTTGCCCGGCGGGTCCGGAGTGCATCACGCTTCCCGGCGCGGACGGAATTTTGGGCACGACCGACGACACGGCAATGAGCCTGGCAAATTTTAGCCGGCAGATTCGGATCGCTACAGTGCTCGAAAGCGATGGGGTTACGGTGGATCCCAATCTTAAACAGATCACGGTGACGGTGAGTTATTTCTCCGGGGGATCAACGACGGCGCGCAGTTACACGGTGAACGCGTTGATTTCGGCTTTCCGCTGAGTGCCATTGACGAGAAACATGAAAATGCCAAAACCACAATCTGGGCGCGGCTTCACGCTGATGGAAATGCTGGTCGCCATGGCGGTGGGACTGCTCGTGATGGGAGCGATCGCCAGCCTGTTTAAGACGGGCATGGATTCCGACATGCTGGTGACGCAACGCGCGGAAACGCAGCAGAATATGCGAGCGGCGATCGACCTGATGGTGAAAGACATCGGCATGGCGGGCGCCGGACTGCCTTCGGGAGGAATTCAGCTGCCCACGGGAGCAGGATCGAGCGCGTCGCTGTATGGCTGCGACCAGTCTGGAACCTGCCACGTTTCGGGCAACGCCTATCCCACCAATAATTACATGTACGGAATTATTCCCGGCTTCAGCAATGGAGTGGAAGGAAACGCGGTGGTGCCCGCGGCCCCGCCGCCGGCGGTGAACGACAGCATCACTTCAATTTATGCGGACTACAACTTTCCCTTGTGGCAATACGACGTCACGTTTCCTGTTCCGGGCAACGGCACCACGATCGCGCTGACCCCGAATCCAACGTTTGTGCCGGCGCCCCCGGCGCTGACTGCGGCGGGCGGAATTAAAGTGGGCGACCTGATCATGCTCAGCAATCCTCTGGGCACGGTGGTGGGAGAAGTCACCAATGTAACGCCGACGGAAATTGAGTTCGCGAACCTGGATCCGTTGAACGTCAACCAGAACGGCGCGGCCTCCAACAATGTCGCGGCCATTTCCACTGGCGCGAATACGATTGCGTACCGCTTGCTCGCCGTAACTTATTATCTGACAGTACCGCCGCCCAACGGTGAAACACCGCGCCTGATGCGGCAGGTGAATGGACTCACCCCGGTGCCCGTGGCCGACAACATCATCAACCTGCAATTTTCCTACGACGTTTACAACTCCACGACTTCGCAGCTCGACCCTAACCAGACCAATCCCTTAGGAGCGGGCGATTCTCTGAACCTGATGCAGAAGATCAACATTGTGGTCATGGGGCAGAGCATTATCAATCATGGCAATAGATCGCAGAACTTATATCTGGCGACTTCGGTAAGCGCGCGCAACATGGCGTTCCGCAATCGTTATCAGTAACGGAGACCACTTCATGGTACAGGGAAAGAATCGTTGGAGAGGGTTCACGCTCATCGCGGCGCTGCTGGTCATGGTGCTGCTTTCGGGCGTAGCGGTGGGCCTGCTATTTCTTGTGACCAACGAATCCCGTATCGGCGGCAATGACCTGGAAGAGAATCTTGCCTATTATGGCGCCGAATCGGGCATGGAGAAGCTCACCTCGGACTTGTCGACGCTGTACGGCCAGTACCAGGCGCCGAAGAACCCGCAGATTCAGAACCTGATTAACTTCCCGCCCACGACCACGATGGTGGGCGCGATGAGTTACACCGAAAGCATCAACGTGCCCTTGATGGCCGACGGCGTCACGCCCCAGAGCAGCTACAACACGATCAGTTCCGGAGCGAACCAGGGTTTGTATGCACAAATTATTCCGATGACGCTGCAGGTGATTGCGACGCGGCCCCTGGGCGCCTCGGTTAACATCACGCGGCAAGTGGAAGTGGCGCTGATTCCAGTGTTTCAGTTCGGCGTGTTCTGCGGCTATGACTGCAGCTACTTCCCTGGTCCTGATTTCAGCTTTGGCGGACGGGTTCACACCAACCAGAATCTCTTCCTTGCGGCGGGCAGCGACCTGGTATTCAACGACAAGGTGTCGGCGTACCAGCAAATCGTGATGGACCAGTTGGAAAACGGGCACATGACCACCTCGGGATATGGAGGAACGGTATTTGTCCCGAAGGCGAGCGGAGGTTGTCCGTTGACCTTTCCGCCCACGGGAGCGAACTGCGTGGCGCTGCCGGGCGCGGGCACGGTGCCGGGCGACGCCAGCTGGAGCGGCGGTTATCCAAGCGTGGGCGGAATCGCCAACCCGAATTTTCCCAGCTTGTCGTCCGGCAGCACGCTGAACGGTTTTGTAACGAACTCGCTCACTGGCGCGACGAACATGCAGCTGCCGTTCGTGAAGAACAGTTGCATCAGCAATCCGCCGCCGTGCACCGATCCCATCGCGATTGTGCGCAAGCCGCAGACTGAATCGGCCTCGAGCGCATTGGGCAGCGCGCGCCTGTACAACAAAGCGCAAATTCGCATCCTGATGGCCGATACCGAAGCGGATCTGGCGCCGGAACGAGCCATCGTCGGCGACCCGGACAATATCCAGATGAATATGAACACCACGCCTCCGACCGCTCCCGAGGCCTTTGCAACCGCGAATACGGCGGTGTCGCCGACTTGGATTGCGCCTTATACGCGGTCCGGGCTGACAAGTTGGACGCAATGGCCGCTGCTGGGAGAAATCACGACGAACCCTGCGGGCGGCGGCAATCCTGTGAATACCGGGGCTTGGCTGCGCGTCGAGTTTTTTGATAACGGTTCGAACAGCTGGAAGGGCGTTACTCGGGAATGGCTGGCGTTTGGTTTCGGCAAGCCCAACAACGCGGACCTGACCGCGCCACAAAGCTCCAATACGGTGAACCAGAATGCGATTCTGATTTTGCAGCAGCTGCGCAATACGACCGTGACCGGAGCGAATGCGACCGACTGGTATCCCATCAATTTTTACGACACGCGCGAAGGCGAGATGCGCGACAATCCGCAGGCCGCCGGCTCCTGCTCGGTGA
The DNA here is from genome assembly GCA_036269595.1 of Candidatus Sulfotelmatobacter sp. Taxonomy (GTDB): domain Bacteria; phylum Acidobacteriota; class Terriglobia; order Terriglobales; family Acidobacteriaceae; genus Sulfotelmatobacter. The sequence goes on along the minus strand of DATBEI010000242.1, from coordinate 17,053 downwards.
ACGGCATCATGAACGTGGTGGACCTGGATGTTGGAAACCTGGCGCGTTGGCTCAACGGAGGAATTCCGGGGCGCGGTGCGAATGTGAACTACACCAACGAGAATGGCTACGTTCTTTACTTCTCGGACCATCGCGGCATGCTTGCCGATCCTAATTCGACGAATGGCGGACAGACCGCGGCCGGCGTGATCAGCGGCGTTTCGGGCTTGGAGGACGTGGTTAATTCGTCAGCGAATTTGACTTCGGCGACGCCGGATGGCGTTCCCGAGGCGGCAACTTACTATACCTATTCCCCGGAAGATGTAGACCAGAACGGCGCGCTCGACAACTGGGGCGCGCTGAACGTTGGCTTCGGCTTCGGCGTGAACACGAACACCGGCGCGCCCTTGAATCCCTATGTGCGCATTAATTCCTGCAACACGGTGGGTGCGGCGAACATGGTCACTGGAGCGCGGCACGGCCTGCGACTGGTCGACGGTGGCATGAACGCTGGCGTGAGTTACGTGCCGGTCAAGCCCGCCGCCAGTGGATGCACTCAGAGCGCTGCCAATCCCACCGGATGCGGAGGATTTACCGTGGTATCGGAGAATCCGGTCTATGTTTACGGCAACTACAACAGCGACGGCTCGGACCCGTTCTGGGGCACTGCGAACAGTGCGAATCCTTCGCAAGCCACGCACTCCGCGGCTGCCATTATTGCGGATTCCGTGACTGTGTTGTCAAACCAATGGTCCGATGTAAACAGCTTGCAGAATACGACCTCACCGGGCAACCGCCAGGCCACTGCCCCTGCTTATTACCGGGCGGCCATTTCCGGAGGCAAGAATATTCCATTTCCGCAACCGACATGGGGCGGCGTCAGCCAGGACTTCGGCACCGACGGAGGGTTACACAATTTCTTACGCTATCTGGAGCAGTGGGCCACGACACTGAATTACGACGGATCGCTGGTGAGCATGTACTATTCCGAGTACAACACCGGCGTATTCAAGTGCTGCACGACAGTTTATAGTCCGCCGACGCGTAAATATTATTTTGATGTGTTGTTCCTGAACCCGGCGAACCTGCCTCCGGCCACGCCCATGTTCCAGGACGTGGTGAACCTGAGTTATCACCAGAATTTCACTCCGCAGTAGCGTTCGTTGCTCGACCCATTCACTGTTTCGGCTTGGGCGAGTTCTTGCTGGTGCACGCGCTGATCCGTGGGTTATTGATTACAATCGGAGACGCGGTTCGTTCAATTCATTATGCAATCGCGTCGCAACTTTCTTTGGTATCTCTTCATTCCGGCCGCACTCGTGGGTATGGGATTGTTTTTCGTCCCGGCTTATGTCATTCGGCCATTTCATCATCAGACAGCGGGTGCGCTGGGGCTCGCCATGCATTGGCGCCAGTTTGCGCCGGTGGGAACGCTGGCGGCTGCTCTGCTGTGCCTGATTCTTGCGGCCATCCTCTGGGAAACGGCCAGGCGGGCGGGGAAAATCATTCTCGCTTCGGTGATGGTGGTGGTCGCGTTTTCAGCGGTGATGTCGCGCCTGAATTATTTCGAGTGGATGTTTCATCCGGTGAAGGACGCACGCTTTGAAGCGGAGAGCGCCAGCCAACTCGACAATGGAGAAATGATTCTTGCCATTCGCTATGGCGCTGACGCGCGTGCCTATCCCATCCGCGAAATGGCTTACCACCATGTGTTGAACGATGTGGTCGGCGGCGTCCCGGTGGCGGCGACCTATTGAACGCTTTGTCACACCGGTCTGGTGTGGACGCGAACGGTGAACGGCAGAGTGCTGACTTTCTATCTTGCCGGAATTAACAATCAAAACTTCCTGATGCGCGATCGCGAGACCGGCACGTGGTGGCAGCAGATCACCGGCAAAGCTATTTACGGGCCGCTGAAAGGTGCGTCGCTCGATCTGGTACTGAGCGATGAGTTAACCTTCGGCGAGTGGAAGGCCGAAGTTTCGGAGGGCCAGGTGCTGGCGCCGGTGGCGAAAGACCTGAAACACTACGACAGCAATTGGGAGCCGGAGGTGGCCAAGCTTCCGGTGGTCATCAGCTTTCCGGGAACGGAATTGAAGTCGCGGGACGTGGTTGTGGGGCTGGAACTTGACGGCGCCAGCCGGGCGTATCCGTGGGAGACGCTGGTGAAACAATCTCCTGTCGTGGATCGCGTCAACGGGACGCCGTTGCTAGTGGCGGTCGGGCCCGACGGAAAGTCGTTTCGTGTTTTCGTCAGCCGCGTCGACGGGAAGGACGCGGAGTTTTTCCTCAAAGGCGAGAACGAGAGTGATGCGAAGGCCGCTGCGGCTGGAACCAAAACGTGGACTCTAGTGGACACGGCATCGGCCAGCGAGTGGAACTTCCAGGGATGCGCCGTCTCGGGAGCAGCGCAGGGCAAATGCCTGGATCGTGTGACGGCCCTGAAAGATTACTGGTTCGACTGGCGCAATTACCATCCGAAGACGAGTATTTACAAACGCTGAAAGCTTCCCTTTTCCGCGCGCGCTCGGCGTCCGCTGTAAGGAGCTCCTTCTGGGGTTGGCGTCAGGATGCCAGAGTTGGAGAGAGCCTGTCTGTGATCGATGAACACATCAGCTGAGCAAAAAGCTCTGTCATCCTGAGCGAAGCGCAGGATCGATGCACTCACGGCCGGATGCATAGGTCCTTCGCTTCGCTCAGGATGACAAGGGCGCCTGATGACAAGGGCGCCTGATCACAAGGGCGCCTGATCACAAGGGCGGCTGATCACAACGGCGCCTGATGACAAGGGCGCGTGATGACAGGAGCGCCTGATCACAGGGCGCCTGATACAACGGCCCTGATACAACGGCGCCTGATATACGGGGGTGGCTGAAATCCAAAATTCGCCGGTGACGGGAACATGTTGCCGCGTCCATTCTCGATTCTCATTTCGAGAAAGAGTCGGTTCCTTACTCTGTGGGTTTTCGCCCTGCGAAATATGCAACCGCCCTCCTACTGGCGGCATCTCTTAACAGAGGGCTCTGGTTCTTTCTTTCTCTTAGGAAAACAACAACCGCACCTTCTTCCCGTCTGCGGAGGGTGTCTCAGCACGCTTTTTGAGTGATGAGGCTTATGGCAGGCGTATTCCGCGCGCGCACTTTGACAATCCTTTCTCCTCTTCCGCCGGAGCGCGTCGCTCACCGCTACGCCATTGCGGTGGCTTCGGGTACGCTTGCCGTGCTGTTGCGCTGGCTGCTGGATCCGGTGCTGGGGCACGTAGCGTTCTATATCACGCTGTACGTCACAGTTACATTCTGCGCGGTGGTTTGCGGTTATGGGCCGGCAATCGTCAGCGGCGTCCTGGGATTTTCGGGCATTTTCTACTGGTTCGTCGATCCCCGGCATTCGCTTTCGCTCATTCACCAGCCAGAAGTCCATGCCATTGTCGGTTGTATTTTGGTGTGCGCCGTCCTGATCGCGCTGGGCGAGGCCAACCGTCGTAAGGAATTGCGGCTCAACGAGACTGTGGTGGCCGTGAGAACCGAGGCGCGCGAGCGGCAGCGCGCTGAAGAAGAACTGCGCCATGCTCACGACCGGCTTGAGCAGCACGTGCAGGAGCGTACGGCCGAGCTGTCAAAGGCGCTGTCGCGTCTGGAATCGGAAATCCGGGTGCGCGAAGGGAAGGAAGAACAGTTACGCAGCTTGTCGCTCCATTTGATGACCTTGCAGGACGAGGAAAGGCGCCGCATAGCGCGAGAATTGCACGACACCGCCGGGCAGACGCTGGCCGCCATGAAAATGTCGATTGCGCTGATTCGCGCCACGGATCGTGCCCAGCCTGAGCTGGCCCGGCTGGTGGATGACTTGAACGCGCTGGCCGACGAAGCTTTGCAGGAAGTTCGAACCACGTCGTATTTGTTGCATCCGCCGCTGCTGGATGAAGCCGGCATTGCGTCGGCCGCGCGCTGGTTCGTGGAGGGATTCGCCCGGCGCAGCGGAATTCAAGTCGACTGCGATATTCCGGAGAAAATGGAACGGCCTCACCGAGACTGTGAGTTGGTGCTGTTCCGGGTTTTGCAGGAGAGCCTGACCAACGTCCATCGCCATTCGGGAGCTTCGGCGGCGCGCGTCCGCTTGCACCGCGACACGAATGCTTTCGAACTGGAGATCGGCGACAACGGAAAGGGCATTTCCGAGGAGCGCCTGCGCCGCTTCAACGCCGCGGTGGGAAACGCGGGCGTGGGAATTTCGGGCATGCGCGAACGCGTACGCGAGTTAGGCGGACGCCTGGAAATCCGTTCGGTGAAGAACGGGACAACGATCAGCGTGGCGCTTCCCGCGCTGCGGCCGGAAAGTACTCCTCCGCGCGTATCGCTCTCGTCGTAGCCTGCAGGAACTCCCTTGAACGCCGGCGCCATTCGGCGCTAGTATGGCGTGCCGCGCCCGTGGAGAGGCCAGACTCGTTATGCCGCAAAATTACGTCCCCATCTTCATTTTTATCGCTATTGTTGGCAGCCTGTTGCCCATCACCTTATTGCTGGCCAAGCTGGTGCGTCCCTCAAACCCCAGCAAGACGAAGCTGATGCCCTATGAATGCGGCATCGATCCCATCGACAGCGCGCGCGGACGCTATACCGTGCGCTATTACATTATTGCCATCCTATTCGTAGTCTTCGATGTGGAGACGATTTTCCTTTTTCCCTGGGCGGTGCGGTTCAAGGCCTTCGGCCTATTCGGGTTGCTGGAAATGTTGATCTTCCTGGCCATCCTGGTCGTGGGCTACATTTGGGTGTGGAAAAAAGGCGCGCTCGAATGGGTCTAGAGATCGCTCGTCATCTCAGAAAGTTTGGGAACAGCCTCGCCCGACTGGCCAGCGAAGGGCGAGTTGCGGGGCTCGGGGAATGATTGATGCCGAACCCTCCCGCCAATCCGATGGATAGTTCTCCGGCACAGACGTTCACGGCCAGCCGCTGGACGCAAGGCAACTTCTTCTTTCCTACGCGGCTGGTTATCAGCCCGCAGAGAGTGACCCGCATCAAGCCGCGCCTGTTCGGCAGCAACGAAGAGAGCATTGGCATGACGAAGGTCGCCTCGGTTCATATTTCGACGGGAGTCGTCTGGTCCGAGATCGTGATTGAATCCACTGGCGGGACCGATCCCATCACTAGCCACGGGCACCGCAAGGGCGATGCTCAGCGCATCCGCGATTTGATCGAAACTTACCAGGCGCAAGCCCGCGGGTAGGTTCTATCTTGCGTGAATTTGCGGTGGCGAGACGAAGCCAGCTACGTCTCTCCGAATCGAGGACGCCTGATACACTACGCGCGATGGCGACATCGTCGCGGGCAGCACTTCCCAGATTTTTTTTGTGGCTTTTACCATTATCGTTTGTGCTGCAGTTGGCGATCATCGCTGCATTCCATCAATATCGAACGCGTCCTGGAGACGACCACTTCGAGTTTGGCTGGGAGATGGGACGCGTCGGCCGCTCGATCGCGCTGGGCCGCGGGTTCAGCAGTCCATACGAAGGCGACACCGGCCCCACTGCCTGGGAACCGCCGCTTTACCCTTATTTGATCGGTGGAGTGTTTAAGGTCTTCGGTATTTACACGCAGGCGTCTGCGTGGGTGCTGCTGAGCATCAACAGCCTGTTCGCCACGCTGACTTGCATTCCGATTTTTTTTATCGCGCAACGACTTTTCGGAGAACGCATTGCTTGGTGGTCGGCGGTCACGTGGGGGCTCTGTCCTTATGTCTGGTATTGGTCGGTGCATTGGATATGGGATACGACTTTTACGCCGCTTGTTCTCGCATGCCTATTTTTGCTTGCACTGGAACTGCAGGACTGGCGCGGCTTGCGAGGATGGGTGCTGTTTGGGGCGCTGTATGGTGCTGGAGCGCTGGCGAATCCTACGATGCTGGCGTTCCTGCCGTTTTGCGGATTGTGGATCTGGCGGCAGCGCTACCGGCGGGGATTGCCGTCTCTGGGCGGCGTTGCGCTCTCGTCAATCGTATTTTTTCTGGTGCTGACTCCGTGGGTGGTTCGCAATTATGAAGTCTTCGGACGCTTTGTGTTTCTGCGCGACGATTTCGGATTGCAGATCCGGCTGGGCAACGGCCCGTCTGCCGACGGCATGTTGATGGCCTACCTGCAACCCAACCTCAATAAGCTCGAGTTGGAAAAGTTTCAGCGCATGGGAGAACTGGCGTATGCGGAAGCGTGCAAGCGTTTCACCTATGACTGGATTCGGGAGCATCCGGCGCGCTTTGCGGTGATCAGCCTGAAGCGCTTTTTCTATTATTGGAATGGAGTGCCGCGTCCGACCAACAGCGTCGCTCCGGTGGATTTTCGCACTTCGGCGTTTTTGGCGACGTCGGTTCTGGCGCTCTGGGGACTGGGGCGCGCAGTACGCAAGAGGCGGCCCGGGGCATGGCTTTTCGCGGGATTGGTGCTGACTTACCCGACGGTTTATTACTTCGTGTTCCCGCATGCGCGCTACCGGCATCCGATTGAACCGGAGTTGGTGATCTTGATCGTGTTTTTGCTATCGGAAGTGAGCTGGCGCAAGTCGCGCGCGCCGGGCGCTGGGCTGCAAGAAGATTCCGTGTGAGAGAATTTCGCGTTTACGAATGCGTTACTGCGCGTTTCAGCTATGAATCTTTCCGTCGTCATTATTACTTTTAACGAAGAAGCCAACCTCGCACGCACGCTCGAAAGCGTGAAGCCGCTGGTGGCTGACGGCAAGGGAGAAATCATCGTCGTCGACTCGGGATCAAGTGATCGCACGGTAGAGATTGCAAAATCGTACGGAGCGAAAGTGTTTGTAGAGGAATGGAAGGGATATGCGGCGCAGAAGAATTCGGCGATCGACAAGGCGGCGGGCGATTGGATTCTGAGTTTGGATGCGGATGAGGAAGTAGAACGTGACTTGCCCCTACTCATCCTGCATGTGACGTCGGAGAGAAAACCGCACCCGAGACAAGAGCTCCTCGCTGCAATGGGTGTAAGCCTGCCGAAAGCCGACGCTGATGGCTATTGGATACGCCGAAGAAACAAATTTATGGGCCGTTGGATCGAGCATGGCGGCTTCTGGCCCGATCCCAAGTTGCGGCTATTCCGCCGCGGCGCCGGAAGGTTTGAGAGTCGACTCGTGCATGAGGACGTTCTCGTCGCGGGTAAGACCGGCCGTATCTTAAGCGGCGCGCTCATCCACCACTCTTACCCCACGCTTTCCGAGTACATCGAGCACATGAATCGGTACTCCTCGCTGGGGGCGGAGATGGTTGCCGCGAATGGCAAGGTCGGGTTCAGCGTGATCAACATCGTGGTGCGGCCGTTGTTCACGTTCGTCTATAACTACTTCTTTCGCCTTGGCTTTCTCGATGGCCGCGAGGGGCTGCTGCTGCATCTCTATCATGCGATTTACGTTTCGTGGAAATATGCGAAGGCTTGGGAGCTTTCGAGGCAGCACCGGTAGGCTCACTTCGTTGTCATCCTGAGCGGAGTCGAAGGATCCCTTCTTCCACTCTGCATTATCGGCCCTTGCGGGAAAAGGTACGACGCCCCAAAGTTCTGTGCGCGCTATAGAGATCCTTCGACTGCGCGGGAAGTTCGCTTCGCGAACTTTCCGCTACGCTCAGGATGACAAACTGCTTAGAAGCCCAGCGGGGGCCTACCGACCGGTCGTTTTCAACGCACGACCCTACCTTGCTCCGGGGCGTTCCCTTCCCTATCATCGAATTAGAGCACTGGGGATTGCATGCCAAAGAAGCCGAAGCCGCAAGTAGCTGAGACTCCGATCAGCGACGTTTTCGAGAATCGCCAACCTTCGGAGGCGGAAAAGAAATGGGCGGAGAAAACGCTGGCGCCGACGCTGGAAAAGGCGCCGGAGCGGCCAATCGGGGCGCCTACGGGTGTGAATCTCGATGAATATGGCCGCGCGCGCTTCACCACGATTTCGGGCGTGCCCATTCGCCGGCTCTATACGAAGGCCGATTTACCGGAGGATTGGAGCGAAGAGCAGTATCTGGGCTTTCCCGGCCAAGCGCCCTATACGCGCGGGATTCACGCCACCGGATATCGCGGCAAGCTTTTCACGATGCGGCAATTTTCCGGCTTCGCCTCGCCCGAAGAAACCAACCAGCGCTACAAATATTTGCTGGAACACGGTGGCAGCGGGCTTTCCGTCGCCTTCGATCTGCCGACGCTGATGGGGTACGATTCCGATCACGCGGCGAGCGAAGGCGAAGTGGGCAAGTGTGGCGTGGCCATCGATTCGCTTGAAGACATGGAGATTTTGTTCGGCGGCATCGACCTGGAAAAGACTACGGTCTCGATGACCATCAACTCGCCGGCGTCGGTGCTGTGGGCGATGTACCTGGTAGTCGCCGAAAAACAGGGCGCGGACTGGAAGAAAATTTCGGGCACGATTCAGAACGACATACTCAAGGAATACATCGCGCAGAAGGAATATATTTATCCGCCGGCGCCGTCGATGCGGCTGGTCATCGACACCTTTGAATTTGGATCGAAGTTCACGCCGCGCTTCAACACCATTTCCATCAGCGGATATCACATCCGCGAGGCGGGCTCGACAGCGCTGCAGGAGCTGGCGTTCACGCTGTATGACGGCATCGAATATGTCGAATGGGCGCGGCGGCGCGGACTGGATGTGGACGAGTTTGGTCCGCGGCTCAGCTTCTTTTTTAACGCGCACAATGATTTCTTCGAGGAGATCGCGAAGTACCGGGCTGCGCGCAAAATCTGGTATCGCGTGATGAAGGACCGCTTCGGCGCGAAGAACCAGCGCACCTGGCTGATGCGCTTTCACACGCAAACCGCGGGCGTGTCGCTCCCGGCGCAGCAACCGATGAACAACATTGCGCGCGTGGCGCTGCAGGCGATGGCGGCCGTTCTGGGCGGCACGCAGTCGCTGCACACAGATTCTTACGACGAAGCTCTGGCGCTGCCCACCGAAGAGGCGGCGCGCATCGCTCTTCGCACCCAACAGATCATTGCTTACGAATCGGGAGTCGCGCACACGGTTGATCCCCTGGGCGGATCTTATTTCCTGGAAAACTTAACCCTGCAAATGGAAAACGGCGCCTTCGATTATTTCGGCAAGCTCGACGCCATGGGCGGCATGGTCAAAGCCATTGAACGCGGCTATCCGCAGAAAGAAATCGCGGAAGCGTCTTACCAGTACCAGCGCGCGGTCGAAGCTCGCGAGAAAGTGATCGTGGGCGTCAACGAGTTCGTCATCGAAGAAGAATCGCCGAACATTCTCTATATCGACGAGAGCGTGGCAAAGCAGCAATCGGCGAAGTTGAAGACGCTGCGCGCGCGGCGCTCGAATGATGCCGTGCATCGCGCCTTGGAAGCGTTGAAGAAGGCCGCCTCGCAGGAGCCGACGGCCGGAGCCCATGGCCATGTTTCGTCGGCCAATACCATGCCTTATATCGTCGATGCGGTCCGCGCCTACGCGACCGTAGGCGAAATCTGCGAAGCTCTGCGCGATGTGTATGGCACCTATACCGAGGTCAGCATCACCTAAACTGGCCAAGGCGCTCCAATATTCACCCGGGAAAGAACGCAGAGACTGGGGAGAAATCCCCGGCTGCGGACAGGAATCTTATTCCTGCCGAGGACTTCCCGGCGTATCCGATTGAAAATACTAGGTATCTCGGATATAAAAAGTGGCAGCCCACGTGCCATCTTGCTTCGGGCGAGCGAATAATCCTATGGCGAGCGGAACACAATCCGAAGTACCGCCGCAAGGCTGGCGGACGGCCCAAGTCTATGTCATGGCTGCGATCTGTTTGGCTGTTGGGTTGGCTTTAGGCTACTTATTCCGCGGTTCAGTGACTCAAGTCCGCCCACCCGCGGCAGCGCAGCCGCCGGCGGCCATGGGCGCGGCTGATTCGAATCCGCCGCAAATGCCGAGCCTGGAAGACATGAAACATATGGCCGACAAGAAGGCAGAGCCGTTGCTGGCCAAGCTGAAAGCCGATCCAAATAACTCCATCTTACTCAATCAGATTGGAACGCTTTATAAAGCGACGCATCAATTCAAAGAGGCGGCGGGGTACTACCAAAAAGCGGTCGACGCCGACCCGAAAAACGTCGCGGCGCGAACCGATCTAGCATCGTGCCTCTATTACCAAGGCGACGCGGATGGCGCCATCAACCAGCTTCAGCAATCGCTGCGTTACGAACCCAAAGATGCCAATTCGCTGTTCAACCTGGGAATGATTCGCCTGCAGGGAAAGAACGATCCCACCGGTGCGGTGACGGCATGGCAGCAATTACTGAAACTGAATCCGACGTTGGCGGAAGACAAGAAAGCCGCCGTGCAGAAATTAATTGCACAAGCTCGCCAACCCAAGGTGCACGAATAAACTTCCGCGAAGTTAACTCCCTCCGAACACTCGCAATCCCTGCATCCTTCTCGAATCAATGTGATTTGGGCGCGAGCGGCGGGACGCCCGTTCTGGATTGGAATGCTCTCAGAAACGTCAGGTTATCGTTGCATCGCGGCAAGCTTCGGACCATGCGAGGCGAAGAAGAGAGGAATGAAATGACGGACGTAACTGGGAGGTCCTAAAGTTTCGTACCAAAGGCCGATGAATCAGGTATGGCCACACGTCTACCTGCCCGGAGCCTTCGGTCGCTGCTGGCGCTGCCTTTGTTTTGCGCCGGAATTTCTGCCGTCGTGGCCGATCCCGCCGATTACACTTATCGCACCAGTTCCAGCGAAGTTCGCCTGACCTTCTCGGCCACCGACGAGAATGATCACGGAGTGGCTACACTGCAGTCGACGGACTTCGCCGTAGTTGACAAGGATGTTATCGTCCGCAATTTTCAAAGCTTTACCCGCTCCGACTGGTCCAAGCTGGAAATCGCGATTGTGGTCGATGCCAGCGGTTCGGTCACTCCGCGCTTCCAGCAGGAACTGGGCGAGGTTGCGAACCTGGTTTCGCAGACCGCCGGAATCCCCGACGAAAACTTTGCAATATTTTCTTTTCACGGGCAGCAGCCCACGATGCTGTGTGCCGGGAATTGCCGGGCATCCCGCGCTCTCGAACGGCTGCCAGAGCGGAGCGCCGACGGCCTTACACCCTTATTCGACAGCATTGTCCTGGCCTCGGGTTTTCTGGGCAAGCGAGGCGATGATCATGCGCAAAAAATTCTGATCTTATTCTCGGATGGCGCGGACACGATTAGCGAAAATTCCATGCGCGATGCCATCGCCGCCTCCCAGGATGTTGACGTCGAGATCGACTGCATCGATCTGAACCGGCGCTTCCCTGCTTCGGGCGCCGCCGTCCTGCAGACCCCTGGCGCGTTCGACCGGGGGCCATTATTTCGCGCCTCCCGACGGGGCCAGCCGCACGCTGCAAACGATTCTAGAAGGCTTGCAAGCCAGCTACACGGTCAGCTATCGACTACCGACTCATGTTGCGGGATTTCACAGCATCCGAATTCTTCCGACTCATAACGTCAACCTGCGGTTCCGCAGCCGAAGCGGATATTACTATCCAGACCGAACTCGATAATTGGGGGACTATGAAACGCACGCAATTCTGCATTGCTATGCTCTTCAGCTTCAGCTTGGCTGTAACGGCGCAGACGCACAGCCCGCAGCAAGGCACGATCGTTCGCATGCGCATGGCCGAATGCCCCGGCCTGCAGCATCCACGGTTGTCACAGATGTCGGGCGGGGGAAACCAGGAAAGCGGCGCGCTCTGCCCCGAATATGTTCTGGTTGGGGAAAAAGTGGTTTACGTGATTACGGGAAAGAGCGCCGAGCCACTCATCCCATTGGCGGAGGTCACGCGCTTCCGCCTGCAGAAAAATGAAATGTTAATCCGGATTGATGACGCTTCCAAAGAATCCCGCTTCCACATCAAAGCCATGGTGCTGCGTCCGGAATGGGATCGCAATCAAATGCTGGAAGAAGCCGAGGCCAGCGCCATGATCACTCATCGCATCGATCCGGCAACCTTTCGAGAGCAACAATAGCCGCAGCTCTGAGTTCGGCCGCTGCGCCGTTCCGCGCGGCGGCATCTTAATCTTTTGAGAAAAGGCCTGAGTTATTACGCGATGCAGGGCTGGATTCAACCTGATCCCGTGGGCCTAACCACAGTCTCAAATCGTTTCGATCCTCCAGCCCTGCCGGTCCCCGTGCATAGGTTATTCGCGAGCGAATAACCGGATGCGGCGGAAAAACGAAGTACAGGCGCAGATAAGCGTCCCAGCGCTTACTTCTTGATGCCAGTCGGTTTCCTGGACGTGGGCGCCGCCACGGTGCCATCCGAGTTGTGGGCTGAGGAGTGGCACATGAGCGTGCACGTGTTCGTAGCCCGGTTATAAGAAATTGGCGCAGCCCCGTTCGCTGCTACCACGTTGGCGTCGAAATTCACCAGGCGCTGTCCGCTGATGGTCGGCGATGTCGCTCCCATGCCATGGGCCGTGTGGCAAACCGAACAGCTGAATCCGTACTGAACCGAGTGCAAACTGTGTTGCGGGAAACTGGTGTTGGCAAAAATCTGGGTCAGGTCGTGGCACTTCGCGCACATGGAGAACGGGCCCGCGACACTGGTATCGGGATTGGGAAAGAGATTGGTGACGGGTCCGCCGGGAATGGCCGCCTGGCTGAATTGGTAATTGCGCTCCAGAAGGTGCGAGTTGACGGAACCGTGCGGGCCATTCGGTCCTGCGCCGCCGAACTCACGATTGTCATCGCTGTTATGGCAATCGGTGCAGAAAATCTGCGTGCCCACCAGCCGCGCCGAAGCCAGGCCTTTTTCGTCGAGCATGTTCACCAGCAGGCTTGGCTGGGGCAGCGGGCTGGAGCGCGGGTGGGTCACGGGATGACTTGAGCCTGCGGTGGCGGCGAGTTCCGCAATCACGTTCAACGGATCCGGTGCGGAGACCACGCGAACTGGCGCATATCCGAAAACCAGCAGCCGCTGTTTGCCGATGCTGGTTCCGTGACAACGCAGACACGTTTCATATTGATTGGCCACCGGAATGATAGGAGTGATGCCATCGACCGCGCTGATGCCAGTCGCCCCCGACTGCGACGGACGCACTGCCGGAGCCGTCGAGAACTGCAATTCCGGATTGGAGGCGTGCGCACTATGGCAGTCTACGCAGCTCGCGTGCCGGTTATTGTTGAGCAAAGCCGGCTCGGCGGCATCGTGAAAATTATTTCCCGAGGGCAGGGGATGACTCACCTTCGCGACCTCGGCCATGATGTTGGGGATCGCCGGCGACAAATAATTTCCACCGCCGTGGCAGGTCATGCAACTTTGGGTCACCGAATCGAACGCCGCGGTGGCCGGCGATGCCGGACGCAACAGGCGAGACGGAGCCGCGGAATCGTGCGACATGTGGCAGGAGTTGCACGCATTCACGCCGACGGTCGGGTACGAGCCGGCGTGGGCGTCGGGTGAAACCTGGTTCGTCGCGGTTTGATGGATGCTGTTGGTGAAACCGGCGAGGGGATTTATCTGTCCCACAAGCACGCGGTTGGGATCATGACAGGCGATGCACATCTGCGCGTTGGAGCTGTCGCGCACCAGAAAATTCTGCGCAATTTTGTCGATATTCTGGACGTGTGGATCATGGCAGCTGGTGCACTCGATGTTGCCTTTGACGAGCTTCACCGCGCCGGTCGGATCGGCCGTGGCGCCTTGCGTCGTCAGGGAAGAAACCAGGTTCGAAGCGTCCTTCATCGGCAACACCAGGCTGAACGGATGCGAGCCGGTCAGGGTCGTACCGAAAGAATCAGCGCTATTCAAGGCGCCGACCACAGGTAACTGTCCGTACGCGGCCGATTGGCCCACGCCAACGGTTCCATCGTGGCAGCTCAAACACAGGCTGCTGCCCACGCCGAGCGTGGGCTGAGTGTTTCCCAGGCTCGGATCGGTGGTGCTGGTGTAAGGCACGTAGGATTTCTGCGACAGCTTCTGATTCCACAGCGGCGTGTTGCCGCCTAGTCCACTGTGCGGGGCGTGGCAGAATGTGCATGCCAGACTTCCCTGCGAGTACACCGAGGCGCCGCTCGACAAACTCATGTTGTGCATGCCGAGCACGTCGCTGTTCGGGGTAGTCTGGGCGAGGCTCGGAGCGGCGATGAGACAACAGGCCAGCATCCACAGTAGCTTCATGGCTGCTGCCTCCCGTCCGCCGCCTGGGTCGCTCCGTAATAGTGAAATATCTGCACGCGGCGGTTGAACGAATCCACGACATAAATGCGATCCTGATGATCGATCTGCAAGCCAGAGGGCAATTGAAATTGTTCAGGGCCGGTCCCTAGCCCTCCGAAGTAATAAAGCAGTTGACTCTGCGCATCGAAAACCTGCACCACGCCCCATTGGCCGTCGACGATGTAAAGATGCGATTCAGAGTCGAAACCGATTCCCTTCGGGCGAAATATCCATCCGGTTCCGTCTCCCGGTTTTCCGATGGAGTAGCGGAACGTTCCCGCGGCCCGGTCAAAGACCTGCACCCGGAAATTCATGGCATCGACCACCGCGAGGTCGTTTCCATGCAAGCGCAGTTCCGTGGGATAGTTGAATTCGCCGTCGCCCGTGCCCGTCTTGCCGATGGTTTGCAGAACGCTGCCCTGCATGTCCATGACGAAGATTTTGTTGCGCAGGGTGTCGGTGACGTAGATTCGCTGGACCGCGGAATCGATGGCAATTCCAGTGGGCCGCTTGAAATATCCTTCGCCACCTTTCAGGCTGCCGAAAGCGCGACGATATTTGCCGCTCGCGTCGAAGACAAAAATCTTCCCCGATTGCGAATCGGTGACGTAAATGTTGTCCTGGGCGTCGACGGCGACGCATTGCGGCGTCAACATCGGATCTTTCCGAGAGTCCCGTCGCGACAGGAATTTGTATTTTTGCTGCTCGAAGTCGAAGACGTGCACGCCCGCCGCCGCAGTGTCGGTCACGATTATTCTTCCGTGAGAGTCGGTGACTACGCTGTAGGGACTGACCAAATAATGAAAGTCAGGCTGGCCGGCGATCACATCCACCACGCGGGTCCAAAAGCTGCGCCGGGGTTTGACCTCGCGCTCGAGGCTGAAGCTGCGCTCGAACGTCAGACGGCGCCCGCCATCCATCAACAAATCGGGAGCGGACGGCTTTACCGTCTCCTTCGGTCGCCGGGCCGCCAGCGCAGGCACGGCGCACAACGCGAGACATGCCGCCAGCATGGCAACCGTCAGATCGCTGTGCAATCGCGCCTTAGCCGCTAGAAGAAGTCGAACCATCTCGATACTCCCACAAAGTACGTCGTCGTGTTGGCCGGCGCCCCCACCGCGCTGATCCCCTGCGTGAATCGCGTATACCCCGCCTGCAACCCAATGCGGCGCATGTGGTACTGCATCTGCGCATTGAAGATTTCTGTGCTGTTGTGCGAGGTTGCCAGTCCGATCGTATTGCTGATGGCGCGATTGAAGCTGCCCGCCAGCACAAACCGCCTGAACGGGGTCAGCGACAGCCCGCCGCCATAACTTGAGCCGCCAAATGTAATAAAGTCGGTCACCCCAGGCGTGGCAGTGATGGGAACGAAACCGCCCGCGCCCAGCAGCGAAATGCCTGTTGACTGCGTGTAGTTTCCAGTGAGCGTGAACTTCCTCGAACTGACTGAAGTTGAATAACCCTCGCCCTGGCTGCTCGTTCCCTGATAATTTGTCAGGCCGCTGTGAGTTCCGTTGAAGGCTGCCGTCCAGCGCAGCCCCGCCGGCAAACTTCGATGCACGTTGGCACTGTAGCTGTAATAAGAAGTCGTGTAGGTAACCAGCAAGGATTGCACATTCTGCGCGTAGGTAAAGACGCCGGAGGTCTGGAAACCGCCGATGTTGTGGAAGAAGTTCACGTTGCCTACGAACCCCAACGCATTCGTTCCCTGCCCGTTGCTGCTGTCGATGACCGAACCGGAGAAGGTGAACATGTCGAGCAGCCGCTTTCCGTAATTTACCGTGCCGCTCAGATAGGTTCCCGTGTAGTTCTGCCCGAAATATTCCTGATCGTAATAAGTTGCCATCGAGGTGGCTGACAAGTTGTTGGTGAATTGATAAGTGGCGCCGCCGCCCACCGTGGAAGAGTGCGCGCCCGATCCCAGGCTCAATCCCGGCTGGGACGTTCCCACGCCGCCCAGACTCTGCGACAAATATCCATTCAGGTTGCTGGTGTAATTCTCGGTGACGTTCAGCGTAAGCTTCATGGTGGGATGAAAACTCGCTCCCGTGTTTACGATGTCGTCGATGTAGCTGGACTGGTTCGAGCTCAGTCCGGCGTCAGTGAAATAGTTACTATCGGCGGTGGAACGATTGTAATTGGCGAAGAACTGGCCGTGAAGCGGAAGACCATGTTGCGCCCCGAGTCCTACGTCATTGCCCGTCGACTGCTGCACCGATTCCGTTTGTCCAGCGAGGAATTCAGGAAACTTGGAACTTAGGCTGTTGCGGTCGTAGAACGCATTCAGGCGAAATCCCTCGATTTGATAACCGGAGCGGACGTTGATTAGCCGAGTGTTGGAGTTCGTGGTCTCGCTCGTGCCGTAGATGGTGCCGCTGCCGTCGCCCTGCGTGTATCCAACCGTCAGTGTAGGCAGATTCGGCAATAGCGCGCTCCAGTTGATTCCGAAGCCCTGGCCCTTGCCGATAGTCGTGAAGTTCGGTTGCCCGGTCAGACCAAAAGTTCCGCTACTGTTCCGGTCGTAGCGGTAGCTGACCGATCCTGGGAAATGGGTCCCCCTGAATAAGTCCACATTCGCACTGACGCCGGTCGCGCCAGTCAGAGATTGGTAGCTGGAATTGTCCCGCGACTGGTTGTAGTAAGGGGTCGCGGTGAACGAAATGAAATTGGGATTGTAATAGTAGCCTGCGACCCTGCCGTCTACTCCGAAGGTCAGCCCGTGGTCGGATGAAACCACGTCACCATAGTCGCCGGTGTATCCAAAGGTAAACAGCCCGCCTGCGGTCAGTTTCGTGTTTTCCCCGATGGAAAGTTCAGGAGTCTGATTTGGTGCCTGATTTTGTGCGTAAGCCAGCGGCGATGTGACCAGTACCGCCAG
>DATBEI010000214.1:0-6247 GCA_036269595.1 Candidatus Sulfotelmatobacter sp. | reverse complement strand
CCCGAATTCTGCGCAAGCATCTGTTTCACCGCGAGCTGGGTGATGAAGATGTAGCCTTCGAGATTCGTCGAGACAAGGGCGCGGAAGTCGTCTGCGCTGTAATCAGTGAACGGTTTCGCAAAGAAGATGCCGGCGTTGTTGACAAGGGTGTCAATCGAGCCAAACTTCTCAACTGCAGTCTCTACCACTTTCTGTGCGGTAGTAGCATGGCTGATGTCTCCATCTACGAGCGCGAGACTCGGAGATGGGTTTAATCCAGCCTGAGTAATCTTTCGTGAAGTTGCAACGACGGAATATCCGTGGTCCAAGAATGCCTGGACAACAGCAGCTCCTATACCTTGTGAGCCGCCCGTTACGATAACTGTTCCTTTACTTGCCATAGTTCTCCTTTACAAATCAATGTTGCGGCACCGACACTACATCCCTAGATTCCGTCGTATGAGGAATACCCATACGAGGCCCAGTAATCTCTCGGCTCTTCCACGGAATAGGTAATCCGGGTAATGGCCTTCACGTTCTTCAAACCAAGTTTTACGGGCACCAGGAGACGGAGTGGTGCTCCATGTTCCACCGTGAGCGGTCGACCGTCGTGGTGTGTGACAAGCAGCGTCTGCGGGTGACGAGCCGTTGCCAAATCGATTGAGACAAAGTAGGGATCAGGATTTCGCGAGGTGTCGAGATTGACAGACGATTCCACACGGGCCCATTTTGCCTGCGATATCGGTGGGTAGGCGCGAAGCAGATCATCGAACCTTAGACCAGCCCACCAGGCGATCGCGCTCCAGCCTTCCACGCAGACAAACCGCATAATCTGCTCATGCAGCGAGAAGTGGGTCATGAGCGTCCGAATATCAAGAGAGACACTCAAACCGGAAGCGAGTCCATCCAGCGTTAGCTTCCACGCGGAAATATACCAGGGTTCAGGAGTGGCTCCGTTGTAGTTGTTCTTGATTGGGGTAATTTGAGACTTTGTGTAGGTGGGCACTATACGATTTCGCGAGTAGAGTGCTTCCGCCACATCGTCGTCGATACGAAGAGCTCTGTCGAGCAACCACTCCTTCCCAGGCGAACTCCTATCCCGGCGGACACCCAGGCGTCGGAGAGTTTCCTTTGGCAAAAGACATCCAGCGCTCGCTATTACCGCCGCAGCACCGATTCCAAACGCCAGAACTTCGCGCCGGGTACGATAGCGCATAGTGCGGAGAGCCATCTCAATGATCGGGGGAGGCTGTTCCTCAAAGAAGCTTAAGTGCTTCTTCACGAATACAGGACTCACTGCAATGGGTGGAACCACTTCGTCAGTTCGCGGCGCAGGTTCTGCTGATGACTTGGGCGATCCATCGGCATCGACAGGTTGTTCGATCGCTTCGAGGGACCCGGGAGTTTCGGGGGCGGCAAGGTCTGTATCTTCAAGGCCAGCCTCTGGTAGCGTCGTCGCCTCCGGTTTCGATCCAGTATCCGTCGAGGGAATATCCCTCGGTTCTAATGAATTGGCTTCCTCCTCATTGTTCATTTGCAGTGACCTCCGACCGATCTACCTTGGTTGACCAGCCTACGATCATGCCGCGCAGCATATCCCACCCGCCAGCAAAAACCAGAATCAGATGCGGCACAATAAAGAAAAAGAAGAACCACATGAGCCAGAAATGCCATACACGCGCTCTGTCGAAACCTCCAAAGGGCGCGGCCAGCCAATGGAGTTGTATCGGTTTATGAATCGCCCAGCCTGTCGCGACCGAAAGAAACCCGGCGACCGAAACAGAAAAATACGCTGCGCGTTGAAGTGCGTTGTACTTTGTGGTGAAAAGTGGATGCAGCCATCGGCGGCGGGTTAGCTTGGCGAATGGAAAGCCAAGGTAGTATCGAAGCATCGTGAGGACGTCAACCAGATCCGCCCGACGAGGCAACAAGGAGCGCCAGGCTCCTCCCATGAGCAGCCCGGTAAGGTACACCGTGCCGTTCAGCATGAATAAGTACGCGCACAACCAATGCAGACGCAGCGCCGGCGCTAACATGCCTGGTCCTAGACTCATGTGGTTGTAGAGCCAGTCGGGCGGGCTGGCGTAATGATGCTGGCTAGCGACATGGGCGCAGATCCAGATTCCGATATCCGCTGCCACATCGAAGTTTCCCGAGACCGGGTCTGGCTTATGTTGATAGATCGGCGAAGACCAGTAAATAGAAATGCCGCTCAGGGCAAGGCCAAGAAGCAGAGGCACGTTCAGCCAGTGGCTCCAGCGCACCAGTATATGGTGTCGTTTAACCACGAGCACGCCTGGTTGTACTAACGACGTGCTCGCGGAGCCTGGTTGATGACGAAGCGCTGACGAGGTGCTCACTGTTTGAATCCTCAACTGCCCTGTCTAGTGGGACGCAGCCACCGGAACGAACTGAAAGATCTTGTCCGTTACAATTGTTCCGTCCGGGAGCCTCTGAGTCGTCGCGTAGACGACATCGCCCGGGCTGAAAGTGACCTCTTGAGGCGCGACTAATGTGACAGGAACATCAGGCGGCACGGAGATCGTTTGAGAACCGTCCTGGTAGCTAACGACGAGCGTGGCGCCGCCGCTCTTCTGGACTGTTCCGTTCGTCGTGCGTGAGTGCGAGGGGCGAGAGATGGTGCCGTTGGTCATTCTGCTGTGGGAGGTTGCACCCGGCGGGTCTGTCAGTACGCTCCCTTCCGCAGCCCCACTCAGTTCCGCGGGAAATATGAAGATCTGCTTCGCGACTTGCTTCCCGTCCGCCCCCTCAGCCGACTCGACACCTATATAAGGCGCAGCTGCAACATGGCTCAGATCGGAGGGTATCTGTTTATAGGTGGTGACGGGCTGCTTGACAATCACATGGACAACGCCCGAAGGCGTCTGAACGTCGAGCGACTTACCATCAAATGACTGAAGCTTTCCGATGAGGCCGTCAATCGGGGGGGCTGCTTTCGACTGAGCCCAGACTGTGTTTGGCGTTACCAGCACGGCCAGCAAAGCGACATAGGCGAGATGCGGTAGCGGATGTTGATTCATTTCACAACTCCTTGCGGTTCCGGCAATCAAGCATCAAGCGATCCTGGCCGGTGGTTCGACGTTGATGAGTCTCGCGGCATTCTCCGCGCAATTCGTGGGGTGTTCGGCGCAATCGCGGAGGCCAAGAATGTTTCGTGCAGATTTTCTAGATAGTGGGCACTAACGCCGCAATCAAACGGACTCGCGATTCGAATTGCTCCCACCTAGTTCTTCAAAGGCGTGCTTGCAAGGATCTCCACCTTTTCGATCTGCGGGGGAGTCGCGAACAATTCGTTGGCCCGCGCCCCCAATGCCTTCGCAATCTCGCCGGTCAGGTGCGCAGTGCGGCCCGCTTCATTTGCAAAGGTGTCGAAGATGCCGAACTTTCCCGGCCCGATCTTGATCGCATACCACTTCAACGTCGCCTTTTCATTGAGCGCGAGGGGTTGAGCCGACTTCAGAAAGACTTCGGCATCGGCCTCTTTGCCTGGGCGTGATTGGAGCGTGACTAACAATCCAATTGCTTCCATTGAGTTACCCTCCTGTGTTGAGTTATTCCCGATCGATTGAGCCTGTCCCCAGGACACCTTCCCTCGTTCCAAGCGCCGTGCAAACATTTCCTCGACACATGGAGTTGCAATGTGAATGCCAAGCCCTGCGGCCGGCCACGGCAATTGGCGAAATGGCTGAGTGCGTGGAACTTGTACCCGACTGCGAAGACTTCCGTGAACGGAAGCTAGCTGCCAGAAACCTGGCAAGGTGCCATGCTGCCGACATGTGCGAAGATTTTGCGGATCTTGTTTTGCGGCTTTGACGCGCATCGGGCCGACGTGTCCGCATGGACTTCCGGCCTTCGCTTCCAAGCGGACAAGAAATGTCAACGGAAGTCATTTCTGCTCCTCTCTGGCCAGAAGTGGCACCTTCTCACCCTAGGCTCTGACGGACGATTTCACGAGTGGCAGAACCGCCATATTTGGTATCATCTGTGCCATGCGCGTCTATGTAGTAGCACTCGATGGTGTCTTCGATCTGGGCTTGTCAGCCATTCTGGATGCATTCCAGACCGCAAACGAATTGATTGAGATGACTGGACTCGCTGTTCCACGGTTCGAAGTCAGGATCGTAGGCATGCGAAAGGCAGTGCGAACTTCACACGGCCTGAAGGTCCCGATTCAGCCGGTCGGAAGACAAAAGCCTGAATGCGTTATTGTCCCGGCAATTGCATGCAAGACACCCGATACTCTGAAAGCAGGTCTAGCCAGGCCTGACGTCCGCGACGCTGCGAAGGCGTTTAGAAAGTGGGCGAACGACGGAGCAACGTTGAGCGCTGCCTGTGCTGGAACCTTTGTGCTGGCTGAGTCTGGTCTGCTCAACCAGCAGCGTGCAACCACCACCTGGTGGCTGGCACCGATGTTTCGCGAGCGATATCCTCAGGTATTGCTGGACGAGTCGGACATGGTGGTCAAGTCAGGAAAGGTTGTGACCGCCGGTGCTGCGCTAGGTCATATGGACCTAGCCTTATGGCTGATACGTAGTGTCAGCCCCGAACTCGCCTCGCTCACGGGAAGGTATCTCATTGTCGATTCCAGGCCTTCTCAGACTGCTTATGCCCTTACTGATCATCTAATGCACACCGACCCGGTTGTACACCTCTTCGAACGTTGGGCGCGTGCCCGGCTCGCGCGTGGATTTTCTCTCGACAGTGCCGCGAGGGCTGTAGGCGCAAGCAAAAGGACGCTTACGCGGCGGCTACAGAGCGTTCTTGGAAAATCTCCCATGTCGTATTTCCAGAGTCTGCGCGTCGAACGCGCGGTGCATCTCTTGAAGACCAGCAAGGCAAGTGTCGATGAGATTGCCGCAAAAGTCGGGTACATGGACGGTGGAACCTTGCGGCTCCTTTTGCGACGGCGGCTCAATCTCGGAGTGAAGGAGATAAGAAGAGCTGCTTGAACCTAGCGACGCACATCGACAAGACCGCACCGATGTCTTTCTTCTGGGCGCTCGGCTGGACTCTAGTGTTGTTGACCTGTTGAATGTCTGGCATGAACAGCCATTTCGAGGCAGTCGTTCTCGACGACATTGTTTGCTTGATCTCTCATCGCGCGATTTGCATGCGCCCATCAACGGCAGTTCGTGAGAGCCGGATGCCAAGCTTCTGCATCCTGAGCTGGAGCGTCGAACGCTTCACTCCAAGGCTTGCCGCCGCTCCGTTCGGTCCTGCAACGACTCCATTCGCCTCTTCCAAAGCACGGAGAATCTGATTCCGCTCCGCCTCTTCCAGCATCTCTTGAAGCGTCTCGTGGGACGCTAGTTTGGCGCTGGAGACGACAGGAGCTGAAGTCGAAGCCACATCCGGAGTGAGTTCTGCGAGGGCGACATTCAACACAGGACCTCGCGAGATAATGACAGCCCGCTCGATCACATTTTGAAGCTCTCGAATATTGCCCGGCCAGTGATAGCGGACCAGCGCCTGCACGGTTTCAGACGGAATGGTGTCGATCACCCGCTGATTCCGGCGGCTGAATTCCTTGACGAAGTGACGGACGAGCTGCGGGATATCTTCCTTTCGCTCTCGCAATGACGGCACCCGGATGGGAAAGACATTTAACCGATAGTACAAATCAGAGCGGAATCTCTGCTCCTCGACCATGGTCTTAAGATCGCGATTCGTCGCGGCGATCAACCGTGCATCGGTGCGAATGGTGCGCGTGCTGCCCAGGCGTTCGAACTCCCGCTCCTGGAGCACTCGCAAGAGTTTTGGCTGCAACTCCAGGGGGATTTCGCCGACTTCATCCAGGAATATAGTCCCGCGATGCGCCAGTTCGAAGCGGCCAACCCGCTGTGTGATGGCGCCGGTGAATGCACCTTTCTCGTGGCCGAACAGCTCGCTCTCCAGCAACCCCGTCGGAATCGCCGCACAATTCAGCTTCACAAAGGCCTTCGAGTTCCTGGAGCTAAGATTGTGCAGCGCTCGGGCGATCAACTCTTTTCCGGTGCCAGTCTCTCCACATATGAGCACCGTGGAATCGGCGGGCGCCACCGTCTCAATTTCTTGCAGGACGCGCCGAAGGGGTTCGCTATTTCCGACAATCTCTTCGAAGTAAAGTTCGCTGCGGATCTCGGATTCAAGATAGACGTTTTCCTGCGCGAGCTTATCCTTGAGTTCGGAAACTTGCCCATACGCGATGGAATTTTCAACGGCCAGAGCGATCTGATTGGCAACCTGACTGAAGAAGGAAAGCTCATCC
>DATBEI010000236.1:0-41165 GCA_036269595.1 Candidatus Sulfotelmatobacter sp. | reverse complement strand
CCTGCCTTTTCGGTGACGTCGGTGAAGTGACCGTGGCCGTCGTTTTCGAACAGATGATTGTTATATTTCGGGGAATCTTTTTGGAGTGTTTTAAGATTGGCGCCGTTGGTGAAGAAAATGTCGAGCTTGCCGTCGTTGTTGTAGTCGAAGACAGCTACGCCGCCCGCCATAGTTTCGGGCGCGTGCCGCTCGGGACTCTCGTTGCTGTCGAGTTTGAAGTCAATAGGCTGAAAAGCGAATCGGATGGGGCTGTCGGCAGTCGTAGGGCTCGCAGTTTTCGGCGGCGCGCTCTGTGAAAGCAGCGGCAAGTCCGCGCTCAGCAACATCAGCAAGAAAAATACAGGCGGCAAGCGCGGAAGCCCACGACTCTTCATGTCCGGAGAGGCACCCACGTGCCTGCTGATTATTTTACTCCGGCAATTTTTGTTCGCCGCGAATGGAAAGCTGCGCACTTGCCTGCGGAGCGCCAGTTCCGGGCTGACCGCCGCCCGCAGTGATCGTGTAATCTCCAGCCGAGATCATCCGATCACCCGCTTCGTTTACGTAACTCATGTCACGCGGCTGCAGAGTCAGCTTTACATGTTTCGCTTCGCCCGCCCCTACGGGAACGCGGGTAAAGCCGCGCAGGGCACGCAACGGAGCGCCCGCCAGCTTGGGGAAACTGATGTAAAGTTCCACGACCTCATCGCCCGCTCGCTGGCTGGCGTTCTTCACGTCCACGTCGACGGTCAGAGGGGTTCCGGCATCCAGTTGCGCGCTCGAAAGTTTCAGGTTGCTGTATTCGAACCTCGAATACGTCAGGCCGTGGCCGAACGTGTACAGAGGCTGTCCCTCGAAGTAGCGATAGGTGCGGTTCTTCATCGAGTAGTCTTCGAAGGGCGGCAACTGCTCGACCCCTTTGTAGAAAGTTATGGGCAGGCGGCCTGCAGGGTTGTTCACGCCCGCGAGAGTTTCGGCAATCGCGGTTCCGCCTTCTTCTCCCGAGTACCACGCTTCTAGAATGGCGTTGGCATGTTCATTGGCCCAATTCACCGCCAGCGCGCTGCCATTCATCAGAACCACCACCAGAGGCTTGCCTGCGCCTTTTAGCGCGCCGAGCAGCGCCTCCTCGTCAGCGGGCAGGCCCAGGCTGGTGCGATCGCCGCCTTTGAAGCCGGGTACGTCGACCTTCATCTCTTCGCCCTCAAGGCGTGAGGTGATGCCGACCACAGCAACGACTACATCGGCCTGGCGCGCAGCCGAAGCCGCTTCGAAGCTGGGGTTGGCGCTGACCGGCAGCCAGACCAGCTTCGTTCCAAATCCGCCGCGCAGAAATTCGATCTTGACCGCATAGCGATGGCCTTTTTCGAGCGGCAAGGTCACTATCTGCGAGTTGGGATCGTGCAGGACGGCATCGTCTACGATCAACTTGCCATCCAGCCACATGCGGTTCATCGAGCCTACAAGGCCGATTTTGTAGGTGCCGGATTCGGCCGGCGTCAGCCAGCCGGTCCAGCGTGCGGAAACCTCTTTCAGGCCATTTGGCGGGACAATCGCTTGCGGCCCAGGATGGAAAAGTTGGAGATCAATCACAGCATCGGTGCGCACAATTTGCGGCGAGCCAGAAAAATCACTACCGGCAAAATATTCGCCCTTCAGGCCGGGCTTGCCGTCGTCTGTCGAGAGCACAGAATTTGGAATTACATCCTCTTTGCGCAGGAAGTTGGTTCCAGCAACGTAAGTTACCTGCGCCGCAGAGAATTGCTTTTTGATGCCCTCCACGGCAGTAACAGCGTGCGACGCAGTGCCAGCGTAGTTGCCGTGCAATACCTCCACGGACTCAGCCAGTGGCCCGACTACCAAAATTTTCCTGGAGCTCTCAGACAACGGGAGCACGCCGTCGTTCTTGAGCAATACCATGGATTCGTGCGCAGTTTTGAGAGCGAGGGCGCGATGCGGAGCGCTGTCAATCTCGGATTCCGGCGTCTGCGCGTATGGAACTTTTTCCGGAGGATCGAACATGCCCAGCCGCATGCGTGCTGTGAACAAACGTTTCAACGCCACGTCGAGGTCCGCCTCCGTGAGCAGGCCTTGTTTCACTGCGTCCACATAGGGCTGATAATCGTGGCTGTCTTTTGCGATGGTGAAGAAGTCGGCGCACTCGTTGTCCATGCCTTTCTTCAGCGAAGCCGCGGCGGCTTCGGCTTGACTCTTTACAAAATGATGTCCCTCGTAGATGTCAACGACTGCGTCGCAGTCCGAGACCACGTAACCATCAAACTTCCAGGCGCCTCGCAACTGGTCCTGCAGCAGAAAAGTGTTGGCGCAGGCGGGCTCGCCATTGACCCGGTTATAGGCGCACATAATCGATTCCGCTTTGCCCTCGGTAACGGCTGCGCGGAAAGCGGGTAAATAGGTGTCCTCCATGTCGTGCTTCGATACCTGCACGTCGATCGTGTGCCGTGAAGGCTCCGGGCCGCTATGCACCGCAAAATGTTTTGGCGTCGAAACAACGCGGAAGTATTTGGGATCGTCTCCCTGCAGTCCAGTCACGAATGCGACGCCCATACGGCCGGTCAGGAACGGATCTTCGCCGTAGGTTTCCTGGCCGCGTCCCCAACGAGGATCGCGGAAGATGTTGATATTCGGCGACCAGAAATCGAGGCCCTCCATAATGTCACGCCGTCCTGCCTTTACGGCTTGGTTATGTTTGGCGCGAGCTTCGGTGCCAATAACAACCGCCATCTGGTGAATCAAGGAATCGTCGAAGGTGGCGGCCAAACCGATCGGCTCGGGAAAGACTGTGGCCGTGCCGGCGTTGGCGACGCCGTGCAGGGCCTCGCTCCACCAGTCATAGACGGGAACTTGCAATCGCGGGATGGCGCGCGCCTGATTGACGAGTTGCGAGGCTTTCTCCTCCAGCGTCATCCGCCTCACCAGGTCGTCCACGCGGACATTGATCGGCTGCGAAGGGTCCAGATAAACGGCGTTTTTTTCGCTCTGGGCCGAGGCGTGGACAAGAAGGAGCAACAAAACAAAAACTGTTGTCAGGGCACGGCTGCGGATGTTCATAGGAGAGTCTCCTTCGCAACCCGCGAGATCGATGAGTGAAAAAAAGCGCGGGTTGCGACAGATCGCCTTGCGTTAACGATTACGGTCGACCGTCGCTTGTAGCACAGTGAATGGGCAAGGTCAAGAAAGTTGGCCAGTCCCTACTTCGCGGACGGAGAGTACGCCGATAAAACGTAGGTTGTGAAATGATCCAGTTTGAGATTGGAGTGCTTTGAAACCAAGACGATCCCGCCGTCGCCGCCCCGTTGGATATCGACATCTTTCATGAGCGCACGCCGGTCGGATGTTTTTGAACTCGGCGTGTCGGGGACAGATGGACCCTTGTCGGAACTATCGGGAAAAGGCTTGTATGAGTGCGAGTTCGGATCGGGGTACGCACCCGCCCCGTTCCAGGTTCGCTGCGGAGGTTCTGTCGGCCCATACTGCAAATTCTGCCCCGACTCGGAGATACTTGGGTAATACCAAGAGGTCAGATAAAGCTTGATTGGGGCTGATTTGTCCTTTGAATTCACGGAATCCATACGAATACTGATCCGCGACGGCTCATTTTTCGTCTTGGCGGCTGATTCCACAACTTCTCCCGACAAGATCGAATTCCTCGGAAAAACCACGCCGTTGAGCAATGTCGCAATTGAGAGTTTCGCCTGCAGCTTGGTTCCAACTGCGGTCTTTCCCGCAGTGACGCCTTGCTGAAAAATCACGGGCAATTCCTGAATGTTTCCCGGAAGCGCCGTTTCGCGTTTCTCCTGGGCCTTCAAGGGGAGGGAGCATGCCATGGAAAAAGCCGCCACGAGAACCAAAGCTGACACTTTCTTCAATAGGGTCGACATAGAAGTGCTCCCGTTCGTGATTGAAACCACGTTGTTTTAACGACGTCGATTTAGAGCGTTTCTTCCAACTAAAACGCAAACTATACGCCCCGGATAGCAAAAATTCGATCTTAGCGCTAAAAATGTCAAAAATATCCCTACGATAACGATTTTTCTTGACAATGACGAACTGCCAGATGTAAACACCGTAACCGATTACGGTTATGCCCCGCTCTACGCACCTGCAACATTTGCTCACAAGGTGCGGATCGCGGCCAAAAATTCGGAGGCTTCACATGACAGTCCTCTCGCCCACGTTTGCCGGGAGTTTCGTTCCAGCTTTGAAACGCAGCGGCTCTCGCCTCGCGCTTCTTCTCTCCACCATTTTCCTGATCTTCGCCGCTCAAGCGTTGGCTCAGGAAGCCACTATTGTAGGAACAGTTACCGACCCATCGGGCGCCTCGGTTGCGAATGCGTCGATCAGCATCACGAACATCGATACTGGAGTTTCGCGCACCGTGCCCACCAGCAGCGACGGCCAGTACGTCGCTCCTGACTTGTCCATCGGGCACTACAGCCTGAAGGCCACGGCTGCGGGTTTCAAAATCGCCGAGCAGACAGGGCTAACTCTCGCGGTCGGCGACCGGCAGCGCATCGACTTTAAGCTACAAGTGGGAAGCGCGCAGGAGCAGGTGACCGTAGAGGCGAATGCGGTCGCCGTCCAAACTGATAGCGGCGAAGTCAGCAACGTGATCACTGGCCAGCAAATCACTCAGCTCGCCACCAACGGACGAAGCTTGTACGAGCTGTTTGCTCTGGCGCCGGGCGCTTCCAGTCTGCAGAGCTCAAGAGTGGGATTTACACCTGTCAGCGGCGACAGTACTGTCAGCATCAACGGGCAGCGCGCCGGTCACAACCTGCAGTTGATCGATGGCGGCGAGAACCTCGATCGCGGCGGCAGCAGCGGCAGCGTGATGCCGTCGATCGACTCGTTAGCTGAGTTCCGTAACATGACTTCGAACTACAGCGCTGAGTATGGTCTGGCGACCGCGTCGCAGATCTCTACCGTCATTAAGTCCGGGACAAAGACTTTCCACGCCGAGGCTTGGGAGTTCTTCCGCAATGACGCTCTTAACTCGCGCAACTACTTCCTGCAAACTGTTCCCCACTTGCGTTACAACATTTACGGCTTCAACGTCGGCGGCCAAGTTCCGTTGTGGAAGAGCCATCCAACCTTCTTCTTCTACAACCAGGAATGGCGCAAAGAGGTTGATGGCGGAACTCTGAATGTGCCCGTTCCGCTGGCAAGTTCGTATCCCGATGCGAACGGCCCCGGTACAGGAGCCGTCCTTCCCACCAGTTACAATGGCAAAACCGTAAGTACATTGGTGCCCACCGGAGTGGCGGGTTTCGCTTCTGGGTGTTCCGGTGCAATTCGGGCAACGCTAATACCAGGGTCGCCCTTCCCCAACAACACGATTCCGTCATGCGCGATCTCGGCCAATGCTTCATCTCTGCTGTCGGCCGGTGGCAAGTACGGCGGGATCTTCCCGACGCCAACCAGTGGAGTAAATTTCCAGGGCGGCAACAACTCCCCGACCAATCTGACGGAAGAGATTGCCCGAGTCGATCATCAGTTCAGCAGCAAGTTTTCGGTGTTCGGGCACTGGATCTCTGAGCAGATCTCGCAGACCTACGGAACGACACAATGGAGTGGTGACAACGTTCCTACGATCGCCGATACGTTTGGAAACCCCTCGTACAGCGCGGTGGTGCATGCGACTTATGTCATTAGCCCTACGCTGCTGAACGAGACGGCGTTTAACTATAACGGTAACCGGATCAACATCATTCCGACTGGTCTGATTTCCGCGCCCAGCGGATTTACCTTCAACCGGCTCTTCACAGGGCCTAACGCCGACACCCGGATCCCGTCGATTCAGCTCTCAGGCGTTACTGGCAGCCAGTACACCGCGAACTGGACCCCGTGGGTGAACAAGGCGGATGATTATCAATTCCGCGACGATGTTTCTTGGACCAGAGGCGCCCATCAGCTGAAGTTCGGCTTCAGTTGGGCCCTTTACAAGAAGGTTCAGGATGCCTTCGCGAATACTCAAGGTAACTTCAAGTTCGACGGCTCCTTCACGGGCTACGATTACGCCGACTACCTCTTGGGTCTCGCTCAACAGTACACAGAGGACGGCGTGAAGATCAGTGGCCACTGGAATAACATCTCTCCGGCCGCATACCTTCAGGATAACTGGCGCGTGAACAGCCGGTTGACCTTGAACCTCGGCCTCCGGTGGGATGGAATTCCACATACCTACGAGGCTAACCATTTGTCGTCGAACTTCTATCCCAACCTCTACAATCCGGCTAAAGCTGCAACTTTTGACTCGAACGGGAACATTTGTAGCGTGAACTCGCCTGCTGGTAGCTGTCCAGGTGGCCCAAGCCCAGGGTTGGTGACGAGTACCAATCCGGCGCTTGGAGGCTATCAGTTCTACCTCAACGGCATGGGTACCGGCGGCGTGAACGGGATCCCCAAAGGGTTGGTTAACAACTCTTGGAATAACTGGGGCCCACGTTTGGGTTTCGCCTATGACCTCACGGGTCAAGGCAAGACCGTCATTCGCGGTGGCTTCGGCATGATGTACGAGCGGATTCAGGGTAACGACATGTACAACGGCGCCGTAAACCCGCCGGGCGATCCGAACCCCACGTTGAATGGCGTTTCACTTGACAACCCCGGACTTGATCTCGCGTCCGGTAATGTCATCTCCGCTGCGCAGTTGCCTGTGCTCCCTCTGGGCGTTACGGGCATCGCGACCAACTACAAACCGCCAGTGAGCTATCAGTACAGTGTTGGTGTGCAGCAGGGACTAGGTGCACGCACTGTCCTGAGCATCTCTTACGTGGGAAGTCAGGGACGGCATGAGAACTACTATCAGGCCATCAACTTGCCACCTCTCGCCGACTTGGGGAACTTCGTCAATACCACGGCCCATACTTCCGACGGAACTGCGACCGGAAAGACGTTCGCCGAAGATCTGACCTATCTGGGTTTCGGCAACATGCGCTTGGCATATAACGAGGCGAATGCCCACTACAATTCGCTGCAGACCTCTCTTACGGGAACCGTGAAGCGCGACCTTCACCTGCAAGTCTCTTACACCGTGGCGAAGGCTATGGATGCGACTACGGCTTCCGGCAGCGGTGGCGATCTCAATAACGCGACGAATCCGTATCAAGGCTGGAGCTACGATTTCGGACCGTCCGTTTACGACCGCAGAAACGTGTTCTTCGGCAACTTCGTTTACGACGTTCCCCTGTTCCGGACTACCACCAACCGCCTTCTTCGCGGAGGTTTGGGCGGATGGCAATTCTCCGGAATCGTGACCGAGGAGTCGGGCGCGCCAATCAACTTGGGAGTGAGCGGCACGACGGCAGCCAGTTACATCAGCAACTCGGGCACCCGTCCGGTGGTCACCGGGGCGATCTCCTATCCCAAAACACCTGCGGCGTGGTTCTCGGGCAACTTTGCTGCACCAACCTGTGCACCGGGTGGCCCTGGTACCGATTGCTACGGCAATCTGGGATTCGACGCAATCACCGGGCCCGGCCGAAATAACTTCGACTTGGCACTCCTGAAGAACTTCGCTTTCACCGAGCGGTTCCATATGGAGTTCAGAGCCGAGGCCTTCAACGCTTTCAACCATACTCAGTTCCAGGGCAACGCGAACACCGGCGGTATCAGCACGAACTTTGGCGCTGGCGATTTCGGCCAGGTCAAGAGCGCCTATGATGCCCGTCAGTGGCAGTTTGCTCTGAAGCTGATCTACTAATTTGCTTCAGTCGCGTTATCCGTGCCCCGCTCGCGCTCAGTACGAGCCGAGCGGGGCCTACTTACTTGCTCTCCTGATCGCAATCCACCCTCTAGCTCCATGTGCCACGCTGGCGCGGGAGGGCTGCGCTCTGCCGCGAATGGACAAGATTGCTTGGTGGAGATGCCATTCCGTACGATTGAGATACTGAGTCCCAGGCATGAAAAAGTGGAAGTCCGAACTCGTTCTTGCCGCTCTGCTCTTGCCGGTCCTGCTTTCGATCTGGACGGTCGCCCAGTCACCGACCCCAGCGGACGCCATCGCGCTCGAGCAACAAGGCAAGTTGTCCGAAGCCGCCCAAGCCTGGCGCGCAGTGACCGCACGCAATCCGCATGATGCTGCAGCCTTCGCCAGCCTGGGGGTAGTGCTCTCCAAAGAGCAGAAGTACCAGGAAGCGGCCGTCGCCTACAAAAGGGCTCTGGCACTGAATCCCAGGCTGCCGGGCGTCGAACTCAACCTGGGCTTGGCGGAATTCAAGCAGGGGCACTTCAAGAGCGCAGCCGTGGCCTTGCAAGCCGCGCTGACGTCAGATCCCTCCAATAACCAGGCCCGCACCCTACTTGGCCTTAGTTACTACGGCTCACAACAGTTCGATAAGGCCGTCAAATATCTCGAATCGGCGGCCAAAAGCGATCCCAGCAATATAGAACTGCATCGCGTGTTGGCGCAAAGCTGCCTGTGGGCCAAGGACTATTCCTGCGCTCGGGATGAGTTTCGGCAACTGCTCCAACAGAACCCGGAGTCTGCAGCCGCTCACGTGCTTATGGGGGAGGCGCTGGACGGGTTGGGACGAACCTCAGAGGCCATTGCCGAATTTGAAGCTGCCGCGAAAATTTCTCCGAGTGAGCCCAATGTTCATTTCGGCTTGGGTTACCTCTACTGGAAGTCGCATCAGGACGACGAGGCCAAGAAACAGTTTCAGCAGGAGTTGGCGATCGACCCGGGCAACGCGCAGTCGCTGGCTTATCTCGGCGACATCGAATGGAAGGGCGACCATCCCGATGAAGCGCTGGCTCTGCTGAAACGCGCATTGAGCGCCCAGAAAAATATTCGCATTATCTACGTCGACTTGGGAGCGATCTACCTGCAGCAGAAGAATTACGCACAGGCGCACGAGGCCCTGCTTAACGCGGTAGCCCTCGATCCCAACCTGCCCGATGCCCACTACCAACTTGGCCGTTTGTATCAGGCACAGGGAAAGACCGCGGACGCTGAGAAGGAACTGCACAAAGTTCAGGAATTACACAAGAAGGCGGAGGACAGTCTGGTGGGGAAGATCGCTTCTTCTCCGCCGCCGATGAACCCGCCGGAGGATCAATGAAAACTGTAAGGAAAGTACGGTCGAACAGCAACGAACCTTATCAGCCCAAGCCCGAACATAAATTTTCATTTGGCTTGTGGACCTTGGGGAATCGCGGGCGCGACCCTTTCGGCGATGCGGTGCGGCCCACCTTCCCGCCCACAGAAATTGCCTCTGTGCTGGGCGAGATTGGCGCGTGGGGCGTGAACCTGCATGACAACGATCTGGTCCCCATCGACGCTACTCCGGCGGAACGCGACCGCATTGTTCGAGAATTCCGCAAGGCCTGCCAACAGAGTGGTGTCGTCGTGCCGATGGCAACCGTATCTTTATTTTTCCATCCCGTATTTCGCGACGGCGCTTTTACCGCCAACGACCCGGAAGTGCGCGCTTACGCGCTGCAGAAAACTATGCGCGCTATGGACCTCGGTGCGGAACTGGGTGCCAAGACTTTTGTCTTGTGGGGCGGCCGCGAGGGCGTTGAGACTGACGCCTGCCGCCGCGCCGACGACGCGGTGAAGCGCCTGCGCGAAGCTGTCAATTATCTTTGCGAGTACAACCTCGCTCGTGGCTATGGATATCGCTTCGCCATGGAAGCCAAGCCCAACGAGCCTCGCGGCGACATTTATATGGCTACTACTGGACATTATCTGGGATTCATTCCCACGCTCGATCATCCCGAGATGGTCGGGGTTAATCCGGAAGTCGCGCATGAACAAATGGCCGGACTCAACTTTATGCACGGCGTTGCGCAGGCCTGGGAAGCAGGAAAGTTGTTTCATATCGACTTGAACGATCAAGCACCCGGACGATACGATCAGGACCTGCGATTCGGTTCGGCCAATCCCAAGTCGGCTTTCTGGCTGGTGAAGTTCCTGGAAGACGTCGGTTACGATGGCCCGCGGCATTTCGATGCGCATGCCTACCGCACAGAAAATTATGATGGAGTGAAGGACTTCGCTCGCGGGTGCATGCGAACTTATCTGATTCTCAAAGAAAAAGCAGCGCGCTGGAATGCGCACGACGAGATCCAAGTCATTCTCAAAGAGATTTCGGCGATCGTCCCCGGCACTCCGAAAGCAGGCCGTTATTCGGATAAGGGATCGGCGGCCTTGCTGTCGCACGTTTTCGATAAAGACGCAATTATGAAGAAGCGCCTGCCTTACGAAAGGCTCGACCAGTTAACGGTAGACATCCTGCTCGGCGCTCACTGAAGGAGCAGCTACGCTCGACCTTTCTTGGCTGCGATCGCCGCTTTGCCCGCGACTTCCCAAGGGCGCTTCGGGCGATCTACGGGTGCTTTGTCGCGATTCTCGATGCGGTCGTACTGGTAGGCTTCGCTCACCGTTCCCAGTGATTCGTTGTACAAGCTGGGAAGGCCCAGTGCTTCCTTTAATTCCTCGGAGAACTGTTGCAGCGCCTTCAGGTGATCGGCGGTCGCCGGAATCTCCGTCTTGGAGGTTTTGAGAAACTGCTGGTATCCGCGATTGATGAGCTTGGAAATCTCGCTGCCAATTAAGTAGCCGGGGTACGCGAAAATTTTCACTGCGTCGTCGGGCCCCTTCTGAATGGCTGCCGACACGTTATATTTTCGTAGGAAAACGCGGCCGTTGGTGCCAGGAGCGTCGGTTACGTCGAACCCGTGATCGCGCACCCAGGCTAGCGCTTCTTCGTAGGTTCGTGCTTCAATAGTTTTGGCCATTTATTTTTACGTCGACCTTTCCTTCCCGGCCTATGCGAGTTGTTAGATGCATCCTTTATAACGACCGAGCGTAACTTTACACAAGCTGCATCGCCGGGCGAAGCTGATTCATCTAAACCAGCTACTACATATATTGTTTTCGGCTACCTAGCACGTTACGTTGGTCACAGCGTTAAAGTTCACCATGGCATACGGATCTACAAGATTGGCAGCAATGTCGACCGCGACGAAACCCGAGGGAACGGGAGAAAGCGCCGTAGGACTGGGCGAAACGCTCGGCCACAGCCTGATTGAGCGAATCGGCAACACACCTCTGCTGCGTCTGGATGCACTCGCGCGTGACCTGCCGGGCGTAACACTTTTGGGTAAGGCGGAATGGTACAACCCCGGCGGATCGGTGAAGGATCGCGCCGCCGCCAACATCGTTGCCCAAGCCAGGCGCAACGGGCAACTTCGTGCCGGCCAGATCTTGCTCGACGCCACCAGCGGCAATACGGGCATCGCCTACGCGATGCTGGGAGCGGCCGAGGGATTTCCGGTCACGCTGTGCATGCCGGAAAATGTTTCGCGCGAACGCAAGCAAATCCTCCACGGTTATGGAGCGAACATTCTTTACACCGATCCGGCCGATGGATCCGACGGCGCAATTCGGATGGCGCGCGAACTGGCGCGCAACCATCCCGATCAATATTTTTATGCCGACCAGTATTCCAACGAGGCCAATTGGAAGGCGCACTATCACGGAACGGCCAATGAAATTTGGCAGCAGACTCAGGGACGCGTCACACATTTTGTTTCGATGCTGGGCACGAGTGGAACTTTCGTTGGTACCACCCGCCGGCTCAAGGAATTGAATCCGGCAATCCAATGCGTTTCGTTGCAGCCCGATTCCTCGTTTCACGGGATAGAGGGCGCCAAGCACATGGCCAGCGCGATTGTGCCGAAAATTTACGATGCACGGCTGGCCGACGAGAATTGGGAAATCGCGACCGAGGACGCGTATGCCATGGCGCGCCATCTTTCGCGCAACGCAGGACTGCTGGTCGGGATTTCGGCCGCGGCCGCCGTAGTGGGATGTTTGAAGATTGCCAGCCAATTGGCGCCACGAAAGGGCCGTGAAGCGGTCATTGTGACCATCCTGTGCGATTCCGGCGACAAATATTTGAGTGAAAGATTCTGGAGCGAAGGGTAAGAAAATAAGTATTTAGGGTGCCCCACCCCTCTCGCGTTCTGTGCGAGACCGTGGGGATTTTGATTTTAATTTACGTCGGACGATCGAGCCATGCTGAAGCTTTCCCGCCCAGACCATGATTCCCTCCGCCGACACGGCGAGGAGACTTATCCCCACGAATGTTGCGGAATCCTGCTTGGCCGCGCCGAAGACGACGGAACTCGCGTCGTGACCTCGATCGCCCGTGCCGGCAACACCCGCACCGACTCGGCTCACAACCGCTACAACATCGATGCCAAGGAACTGGTACGTATTCAGCGTGAAGGCCGCGACCGGGGCGAAGATATTGTCGGTTTCTATCACTCGCACCCTGACCATCCGGCTCGCTGGTCGTCCACCGACCTGGCTGAGGCCCACTGGTTTGGCTGCTCTTACGTCATCACGAGCGTCGAAAAAGGCAAAGCCGCGGCAACAAACTCGTTTGAGCTTAGCGGCACCGATGAGAGCGACAAGCATCTGGTGGATGAAACTATCCACGTCGCCTGAGTATCTCCAAACCGAAGCGGCGCAACATTGTCAGCCCACGGGGCAAGCTGTGGGAAACGAGTCGACAGTGAAGGCAGCCCCGAGGGGCGAATGAAGAACAAACTCAGGAGCTTCGCTTAACCCCTTCCGTGTGCAATCAAATCCGTCGCACGGCGGTCAGTGCAGAAGTGAAAGCGGCGGTCGCTGCGCAATCTAAACCCTTGCAGGGTGCGGGAAGTGCGGGATTTTCACAAACCCCAAACCGCGATCTCGCCGAAAGCCCCGATCGGCTTCTATCGTTATGAAGCGCGGAAAGCCGCGTCGTGCACGGCATCTGCGGAACGTCGCGTCGCCGCTCTGCACAATTTCCGGTCAGGTCCTTGTGGACGGGCTGCACTCGATTGAAAATACGCTGGTTATGAAGCGCGCTTTTCAGTTGACCTTATTTTCAGAAGGAGTACAACAAGATCGTTCTTTGACAGCTTCTTAAGTTTTTCCGGTTGGTGCGGCGTCCGGGGCTCAAGCGGAGTCACTTTCCTGATCGCAAGATTGGGAAGGAGGGTGAGCGAGGGTCTATAGCAAAGCGCTGGTCGAGGAGAACGGAGAAGAAATGTTGAAGGCAAGATAGAGTTCCGAGGCGTAGGGTAGATTTATCCGGTTGGCGGTGAGCCCGGAGCCCAAGCAAAGATCGCACGCGGCGGCCCGCAAGGGAAGCAGCGACAGCAGGTCGAGCAAGGGTCAAACGCGAGCTACTGGCCGAGACGAATGGACCCTACACCACCTCGGAACTCTTAATTTCTTGTGGAAGCTCTCAACCGTCAGCTTTCAGCTACCGACCAACTCCTACCCCATCCGTCTTACATTTCAATCAGGGTCGGCGATCCCAGCCTATAAAAATCCGTGTGAATCCGTGCGAATCCGTGGCTGAAGATTTTGGTCCATTTTATTTCACCGCATTCCCCGGCCCGCCCACGGCATAGATTCTTGGAATTCGCTGCTCCAACGGCGGCAACGCTGGAAACGCCGCGTGCGGCTCGGTCTGGTACCAGTACGCTACCGAAAAATAATTGTCGGACCGGTGGTTGGCGTGCCCATGCTCGATCGTGGCGCGCAGCGATTTCGTGAATGGAATCGGCGAATCGAGATGGAAGCGATACAGCGACCATCGTCCACCTGCCAATTCCTGGCCCACCACGGGCGCGCCGAACAATTGGTAAGAAAATGCGTGTCCCCCGAAATCCCATGCGCCTAGAAAATAATCCTCCGAACCGGTTCCGTTAATCGAGGGCGTGCTCTCGCCGTCGACGAAAAACATGTCATCGCCCTCGCCCCACCAACCATCCTGATTCTGGAGAATTGACATCGTCACGCCCACGAAGTGCCCGCGGCCAGTGGCTTCCATCCAAACATAGTTGCCGTCTCCGTTCAGATTCTTCTTTCCGTCGACCAGCGGATCGCCGTTCGTGCGCCACTCACTGGTCCAGCCGTGTGCGGGCGCAGCCTGCCGGTACTGCGCGTGAAAATAAAGCTGATCCGGCGGCAGCGCCTTGCTGTAAATCCGGTAATCGATATTGAAATAAAACGCGTCGACTTTGCGCGAACCCTCATTCGTGATGGTGATGCGCGCATGCTTCTGAAAGGGCATTGGGAAAAAGCTGTTCAACGCCTTGTCACTGCCCACCGCCAGGGGCAGCGATTGATAGAGATAGTACTGCCCCAGTCCGAGTCCGAAAAAATCGCCCACGGGCGTCTCCACGCTGGGAGACGATTCGCCGTCCCAATACATGTGCAGCACCAGGGCTTTCAGATGATTAGGATCGTTGCTCGCAATAGTGAACCAAATGTGAGTAATGAGTCCAGGACCAGCCCCGTCGAGCAGAGTGAGGGTCTCGCCGGGCGCGATGGTGCGGAAATCCGCGTTGGCGCCAGTGCGGTCATAACTCGAAGAGCGACGCTGAACATAGTCTTTCGGCTGAGGAAGGCTTGTGAGCCAAGCGCCAGGATCTTGTGCAAGTACGGGAAGAGCGGTGAAGCACAAGGCCAATAACGCGATAATTTTTTTCATCTGATCTCTCCGGATGGACGTTTTGCTGAGCAACCCTCGGCTGGAGATTCTAGGCGAAGGAGTTCAGAATGTCTTCGGCGTAGGCAGCACAGCTTGCCCGATCAGGGACCTCTGATGAAGTGCGCTCGGGATATTCATCGTAAGTTCGGTCGTCAAGCAACCGTCCGTTCTTGGCTTTCCTTACGCCGCCCCACTGCTTGAAGAAGAATGGAACGTGGTATCTGCGGCACTGATCGCGCACCGAGATAACCCATTCCTTTCGCATCGGCCGTGCACCGGGTCCGCTTTCGCCTCCAACGATTGCCCAACTGATGCCAAAGAGGTTGAATTCGCCTAAGTCTTCCAGCAACGGCTCGATTGAAAGGAAGCGCACCCTGGCTGGAGCATCTTGCAGGTCCGCAATCCGAGGCAATCCATGCTTCTTGTCTTCAACGCTTACACCCCACCAGATATGTTCCTGTTCGGCCGCAAAGTGAAGAGGCCCCCTCAACAATTCTTCGAGTCTCGCAGATCGCTTCGTGAGCACTTGGAACGTGTGCCATTTGGCTGTGACCATCACCCGGCAGACCGCCTCAATGTAACTGTCGGGTACGCCCTCCTGAAACAGATCGCTCATGGAGTTTACGAACACGAGCTTAGGAGAGCGCCAGGCGAACGGCTCGGTCAGCTTCTCAGGCACTAACCGCAAGTCGAAACCCTGCTCGTAAGGATGTCCCTTGACTCCGCGAAACCGCTCGGCAAACGTTTCGGCATAGCAATGCTTGCATCCGGGGCTGATCTTCGTGCAGCCACGCACGGGATTCCAGGTCGCGTCAGTCCATTCGATGGTCGAATTGACGCTCATGCAGAACCCTCCCTTCCCTCTATTTTGTTTAATTCTTACGAGTGAGTTGCTGACCCGCCACGTGGACTTTATACGATTCGGAGCCCAGCGCCCGCAGCGGCTGTTTGACGATTGCCTCCTGGATCTTAAGACGCTGAGTGTCTGATAGCGGCTTGGCGTGACCCTCGGTGGCACGCGAATTCAGGAAGTCAAGGAAGCCAGGCATTTCGATCTTCTGAGGTGAGACTAGACGGCCGGCGACCG
The DNA here is from genome assembly GCA_036269595.1 of Candidatus Sulfotelmatobacter sp. Lineage (GTDB taxonomy): Bacteria > Acidobacteriota > Terriglobia > Terriglobales > Acidobacteriaceae > Sulfotelmatobacter. The sequence goes on along the minus strand of DATBEI010000236.1, from coordinate 25,571 downwards.
AGCGGACTCTCGTGTTAATCCATCCTTTGGAAGACGCTGGTATCACAGGTGAAAAGACCAAAGATCGTAAGGGTTTTGCGCATACAAACAAGGTGTTTCCGCTGCCTCCAGTACCAGCATCAATACCACGCATGAGGTACTGAAGAAATTTTTCATGGAGGTCGTTGGACATCCTTACTGGGATATCGATCACGAACATGTGATGCTCACTCCCCGGTAGCTTGTTTCTGCCCAGTAAGAAGAGGCGCCAGTTCTCCAACGTTTGGGAGACCGCGTTCGTTAAATCAGGGTGACTCTTGCTCAGCAACTCTCGCTGGATGACAAGTATTCTCCAGCTTAGAGATACGAGAAAGTAGAGCAATAAAGGGCCGTACTTCAGCTCGTTAAATCCGTCGCTCTGAACTACGGGCAGGACATTTTCTTTAAAATCTCTTTCCCACACGGCGAAGCGGCCCTCGCAACAGTCACATAGCAACTTCTGTTTGGGGAGATCTTGAGCCCTCAGATTGGGCATCTCTCCATTCCGGAAATAGCCAGTGGCCGAGCTCTCCCTTAGGTGCGCGCCGAAGAATGACGGCACAATATGGCTATTTCGAAGCTTGGCCACGTTGTGGCAAAGCGCACAGGTTTCACTCACAGACATACAGAAATTTTACAGCGGTATATTCCCATGCTTCTTAGGCGGATTTTTATCGCGCTTTGTCTCCAGCATGGCCAGCGCTTGAATCAGTTTCTTCCGCGTCTCTCGCGGCTGGATGACCGCATCCACAAATCCGCGGTCGGCGGCCACGTAGGGGTTGGCAAAGCGGTCCCGGAATTCTTCGATTTTCTCGCGACGAAGCAGTTCGCGGTTGGCAGCTGCGTCCAGTTCCCGCTTATAGACAATATCTACGGCACCCTCGGGTCCCATCACCGCAATCTCAGCGGTAGGCCATGCATAATTCACGTCCGTGCGAATGTGTTTCGAGGCCATCACACAATAGGCTCCGCCATACGCCTTGCGCGTGATTACCGTGACCTTGGGGACCGTCGCCTCGGCGAATGCAAAGAGCAACTTGGCGCCGTGCTTGATGATTCCCCCGTACTCCTGCGCAGTTCCCGGCAGGAATCCCGGAACATCTTCGAACGTCACCAGAGGAATGTTGAAACAGTCGCAGAAGCGAACGAAGCGCGCGCCCTTCACCGACGCATTGATGTCGAGTGTTCCGGCCAGCACCGACGGCTGGTTGGCCACGATCCCCACGGGACGACCGTCAAGCCGCCCGAATCCCACCACAATGTTTTTGGCATAATGCTCCTGCACCTCGAAGAAATATGCGTCGTCCACCACGGCATGAATGACGTCCTTCATGTCATAAGGCTGGTTCGATTGCGCTGGGACGATCTTTTCGAGCGCGGCATCAGCCCGATCGATCGGGTCAGTGCAGGCTTTGCGCGGAGGATCGTCGAGGTTATTCGACGGCATAAAGCTCAACAACTCCCGCACCATCGATAGGCATTCCGCGTCGTCATGCGCCAGAAAGTGCGCCACTCCTGAAGTTTCGTTGTGCGTCATGGCGCCACCGAGTTGATCTTTGGTGACTTCTTCGAGCGTCACCGTTTTGATGACGTCGGGACCGGTGATGAACATATAAGAAGTTTTGTCGACCATCAGCACGAAGTCGGTGATGGCAGGCGAGTACACGGCGCCTCCCGCGCAAGGTCCCATGATCGCGGAGATTTGCGGCACCACTCCGCTGTAGAGGGTGTTGCGCAAAAAAATGTCCGCATATCCCGCCAGCGACATCACGCCTTCCTGAATTCGCGCGCCGCCCGAATCATTCAGGCCGATCACGGGCGCGCCCATTTTCGCCGCCAGGTCCATGATCTTCACAATTTTCCCCGCGTTGGTTTCCGAGAGCGATCCGCCAAACACAGTGAAATCCTGCGCGAAAACGTAGACCAGCCGTCCCTCAATGCGGCCGTACCCAGTGATGAATCCGTCGCCGTAGATTTTTTGCTCCGACATGCCGAAGTCATTGCAGCGGTGAGTGACAAGCTTGTCGGTCTCTTCGAATGTGCCCTCGTCGAGCAGGAATTCAATGCGCTCGCGAGCTGACATTTTGCCTTCCTTATGCTGGCGCTCTCGCCGCTTGGCGCCGCCGCCCTCTTCGGCGAGTTGGTTCCGTTTGTTAAGTTCGGCGACTTTTTGTTCGAGATTCATGGGCAAGGATTATAGCCTTTGCCGAAGGCGTAGGACGTGGGAGCAATCACGCGCCGGCGCGGCCGTTGCCCGGGTGGAGCCGCCAGACGAGAGGACGAGCATGGCCTTGGCCTACCGTAATCTATCGCCGCGAGGGACGGCTTTGTACTCTGAGGCTGGAGAACCTTTTCCAGAGGAGTGCAATGTCACCCAAAACCTGGTTTCGAGCCGGAGTGTTCGCCGTTCTTTCGTTTGCGCTCTCAACTTCAATCTCTTTGGCGCAGGACGATCACGATCGCGGCCATGAAAAACACGACCGCGATTATGATGACCATGACCACGGCCATGGCCACGATCACGAACGCGGCTACGAGCGTGAACACGAACATGGCCGGGGTCACGAGCATGATCGCTATTCCGATCACGATCGCGACGCCGCCCGCGGCTGGTATCGCACGCATTACGAGCATCTTCCACCAGGATTGGCCAAGCGCGACCGGCTTCCGCCCGGCTTGGAGCGTCAGATAGTGGTTCGCGGATATTTGCCGGTTGATTTGCGAAGACAAATGCGGCCATGCCCGCATGAACTCGAAGTGATGCTTCCGCCTCCGCCGCCGAACTACGCGCACGTCGTGATAGGCGGCAACCTGGTGCTCATGAATCGCGCCAATTTTCAGATCGTGGACGTTTTCCACCTCGACATTCATTAAGACTTGTCCTGCCACTTCGAGCCCGGGGTCCGCATCGCCCCGGGCCCCTCATTTCTTTTTGACTTCCGACAAACGCACTCTCCTGCGGTACACTGCCCTCAATGTCTTCTCTCGCCGACCAGATGGGCTTTAACTTCCGCCCGCCGGAGCGCCGCGTATGGAAAGTCCGCGACCTGGTCGCAGCCGTGCGCTCGCATATTGAACGCGAGTATTCCGACGCATGGGTGGAAGGTGAGATTTCCAATTTCCGGGCGCCAGAGTCCGGACATCTGTACTTCACGCTCAAAGATGGAAATGCGCAGATTCGCGTGGTGATGTTTCGTTCCTCGGCGCGGCTGTTGCGCTTTCGCCCGGCAGACGGTCTGCAGGTGGTCATCCGCGGCCGCATCACCGTCTACGAAGAGCGCGGCGAATTGCAGATTTCCGCCGAATACATTGAGCCCAAGGGCGCGGGCTCGCTGCAGTTGGCCTTCGAGCAACTCAGAGCCAAGCTCGAGGCCGAAGGCCTGTTTGCGGCGGAGCGTAAAAAGCCGATTCCCGCGCTTCCCGCGCGTATTGGCGTGGTGACGTCCGCGCAAGCTGCGGCGCTGCGCGACATTCTTAACGTGCTGCAACGCCGCCATCATTCCGTGAATGTTCTGATCTATCATGCGCAGGTTCAAGGCGAGGCCGCGTCATACGAAGTGGCGGCGGGTGTGCGCTTCTTCAACCAGCACGACAATGTGGACGTGATTGTGGTGGCGCGTGGCGGCGGGTCGGCGGAGGACCTGGCATCATTCAACAACGAAGCGCTGGCGCGTACAGTCGCAGCGTCTGAGATCCCCGTCATTTCAGCGGTTGGACACGAAAGCGATTTCACCATCATCGACTTCGTGGCGGACTTACGCGCTCCCACTCCTTCGGCTGCGGCCGAACTGGTGATTCGATCGCACCAGGAAATCGAAGATTACGCGGCAGCTCTGCGCGAACGCCTCAGCCGGGCAATGCGCTACCGATTGCTGATGGGCCGGCAAGCTTTGACCGAACTCGCGCAGCATGGCGCCTTTGGCCGCATGATGGACCTGATTCGCCAGCGTCAACAAAAGCTCGACGACCTCAGCCACCGCATGGAACTGGCCGAGCGCCAAGTCCTGCAGCAGGCACACCGCCGCTGGGAAACGATTTCCGGCGCCGTTCGGCATTACGATTTGCGTTTAGTGCTGTCCGGCATGCGAAAGGAACTCGACAGCGGTACCACAGCGTTGGTCGCAGTGATGCGCAACGTTCTTCTCCAACATCGGGTACGCAGCGACCGCCTGCAGACCGCGTTGCGGTCTCTCTCTCCTCTGGCCATCCTGGACCGCGGATACGCTCTGGTCTTCGATTCTCAAGGCCGTTTGTTGAAAGATGTGCGCGGCGTTGAAGCCGGCGACGAGATTTCCGCTCGCCTCGCGCACGGTGAGTTTCACGCTGCAGTAACCCGGAAACAGCAATGAGCTCTCCCGGGGGGTTCAGCCATCCTTAGTCAGCTCTTTGCGGCCAGGGGGCGATTTTCGCATTGGAGTCCACTCAAATTCATAACGCAGCCAACCCCGCAAATCCCCTGCATTACAATAAGTTCTCAGGTTTACATTTAAGTCAGGAGCGATTCGAGTGACGCCAGTCATCCTCTCATGGACCCAAGCCGCCTGGGTGGCGCTCGATATTCTCCTCGTAGCATTGATCATCTACGAGGTGTTGGTGATGATTCGCGGCACGCGGGCTGCGCCCATGCTGGTAGGACTGGTCGTGGTCTCGGTAATCTTTTACCTGGCGCGCATCGGCGAACTCACCACCCTCAACTGGGTCGTCGGCCATGTGCTTCCTTACCTGGTATTCGCTCTCATCGTCGTATTTCAGTCGGAGATTCGCCATGTGCTCGCCGATCTGGGGCGGCGGCTGACTTTTCTAGGCGGCTCTTCGTCAGAGAGCGATTCCTACGACGACATCGTTCTGGCCGCAAATCTTTTCTCCCAGCACCAGACGGGCGCGCTCATCGTCATTGAGCGCGAGATTGGATTGCGCACTCATATTGAAAGCGGCGTACCTCTCGACGCGCGTCTTTCCTACGATTTGTTGGCTACGATCTTTCGCCCCAGCGCCCCTTTGCACGACGGCGCGGTGATCGTGCAGAAAGACCGCATCGCTGCGGCCGCCTGTTTTCTTCCTCTTTCCATGAATCCCTTGCTCTCTACCCAACTGGGCACGCGGCATCGTGCTGGAATCGGAATCACCGAAGAAACCGACGCGATCGCCGTTATTTGTTCCGAAGAGACCGGAGCGATCAGCCTCGCTATCGGCGGCAAAATCGAGCGCGACCTGACCGTCGAGCAACTGCGCGAGCGCCTCAGCAGCGAACTGCGCCGCTTCATGGCGCCCGTAACCTTGCCAACCACTATCGCTCACGGCGACGACGATTCCGACGCGCTCTTAGATTCACCCCTGCACGAACCGGCGCCGCAACGCAAATCCGAATCTGGCGTGGAATCGGAGCCCCAATCATGACCGGATTCATCCAGCGCTATGTGCTCCATAATATCGGGCTGAAGTTTTTGTCGTTATTACTAGCCGCCGGCCTCTGGTTTCTGATTTCCCCTGACGAGCAGCCGGCGGAAGTGGCTCTGCGCGCGCCAATCGTATTTGAGCACGTCCCCTCGCAGCTCGAAATCAGTTCCGAACTGATTCCCGAGGCGCAGATCCGCGTGCGCGGGCCTGAGCGCGTCATTCGACAACTGCAGGCGAGCCAGGTCCATGCCGAACTCGAACTGGCAAACGCACAACCGGGGGAACGCACGTTTGAATTGACTTCCCTGCAGGTCCGCCATCCCAGCGACGTCACCGTGGTGCAAGTCGTGCCCAGCCAATTGCATCTGGCGTTTGATACTCGCCTGACCCGGGATATCGAGGTTCATCCGCGCGTCACCGGAACTTTTGCCGATGGGAACGAGATTGTTCGAGTGGACTCCGATCCGCCGCGCATTACGGTCACCGGCCCTAAGCACCATGTGGAAAAAATTGACGCGGCGACGACCGACCCTATCGATGCTACTGGCACGCGCGGCAGCGCCGTGTTTAATACCAACGTCTATGTGCAGGACCCCTTGGTCCAAGTCGTGCAGTCCACTTCGATTCGCGTTACGGTGTTGGTGCAGAAAGTTGGAAATGTCTCTCCTCATTGAACTCCGAGTTTGCTCCGCCCCCGCCCGATGCGCTCTCATTTATCATCTTCTGTTCTCTTAATTGTTAATTTCTTATGACCCAGCAAAGGCAATTGTTCGGCACTGACGGCATTCGCGGCGTCGCGGGAGAATTCCCGCTGACCAAACAAAGCACTTATTTGATCGGCCGCGCTCTCGGCCACGATCTGATGCGTAGCACGCGCAGCCCGCACGCCGTGATCGGCCAGGACACGCGTGAGTCCAGTAACTGGATCGCAGATCGCGTGGCACAAGGCTTGGCTGCGGTAGGCGTAGAAGTGCACAGCGCCGGCGTGATTACGACCCCGGGAGTGGCTTACCTGGCGCGCTCGCGGTCTCTGGCCGCCGGCGTGGTGATCTCCGCCTCGCACAATCCCTGGGCCGACAACGGAATCAAAGTTTTCTCGGGCGATGGTTTCAAGCTGACCGATGCGCGCGAACTGGCCATCGAAAAAGAAATTTTCGCCTTGCTCAACAATTCCGAGGCTTCCGACGACACTGCACTCAAGTTTCCCAAACCATCCCTACCCGGCGAGGCTGAGCTTCGTCATGCCTACGTGAAGTCGCTGGCCAACGATGTGACTGCCGATTTGAGCAAGCTCCGCGTGCTGGTCGATTGCGCCAACGGCGCCGCTACTGCCGAGGCGCCGGAGTTGTTTCGTAATCTCAACCTCCAGGCAACCTTCATCCATGTGTCGCCCGACGGCAAGAATATCAACGAAGGATGTGGAGCATTGCATCCGGAAACCTTGGGCAAAGCCGTCGCCGAATCCGCAGCTAAATTCGATCTGGGAGTGACCTTTGATGGCGACGCCGACCGCGCCCTGTTCTGTGATGCCGCCGGCCGCGTAGTCAACGGCGACGCCGTTTTGCTGGCCACCGGCCGCGACTTGCATGCACAAGGAAAATTGAAGGCCGACACCGTGGTCGCAACCACCATGTCGAATATGGGTCTGGAGATCGCGCTTAAGGAATCGGGCATCCGCATGCTGCGGGCGAATGTCGGCGACAAATACGTCCTCGAGGAAATGCTCAAGATCGGGGCCACGCTCGGCGGCGAGCAGTCGGGTCACATTATCTTCCGGGATGGCGGCGCCACGACTGGCGACGGCTTGCTGACCGCGCTTCGTCTCATGGACGTCATGGTCCGCGCCGGCAAACCCCTGGCAGAGTTAATCGGCGACCTGAAAGTATTTCCCCAGAATATTCAGAATATACGCGTGCGCGAGAAGGTTCCATTCGCGCAGCTTCCCGCGGTGAAGGCGGCGATCGAAGCAGCCGAACTCGAACTCAATGGCAACGGCCGCGTGGTCGTGCGCTACTCGGGCACCGAGGCTCTGGCGCGGGTCATGGTCGAGGCCGAATCAGAGGCCAAGATGCGATCTATCACTGCTGCCATTACTGCCGAGATTCAGAACGCGCTGGGTGTTAAATAGGTTTAGTGTGGACAGCCGTCCCGGCGTCCGCCGGGCGCACCCCGATCCGTTTCGTCTTCAATTACTTCCTTCGTTTCTTCCCCTTCGTTCGCACCGGTTCTTCCTCAATCACGGCGAATTGAATCTTTTTCTCCACCGGATCGATGCGGTCTACCAGCACGCGAATCTTTTGGCCGAGATGGTAGGTCTTCCGTGACCGCTGTCCAATAATCTCGCGCGTGTTCTCGTGGAAGGTATACCGGTCGTCGGCGAGTGTGTTCAGCGGCACCAGTCCCTCGACAAACAAATCGGTCAGTTCCACGAAAAACCCGAACTTAGTCACGCTGGTTATCAGCCCCTCGAACTCTTCTCCGACGCGATCCTGCATGAACTTCACTTTCTTCCATTCCATCAAATCGCGCTCGGCATCATCGGCACGACGCTCCGACTGGCTCGACTCTTCCGCAATCTCGTGAAGTTCCTCTAGAGAAATTGGTCCGGCCAGGGGTTCGAGAGCTTCGCGATGCGCCGCATGATCCCGTCGCTTGGACCACGGCGACGGCTTCTCCTCTTCAGGGTTCCCCACCCTTGTCGCGCCTTTGGCGACAGGGTGGGGATCTTGATCTTGACTTGTACTTTGACTTGGACTTTGACTTTGATTTTGCCCCTGCCGCAGCAGGTCTTTCAGAATGCGGTGTACGATTAAATCCGGATAGCGCCGGATCGGCGAAGTGAAATGTGTATAGCTTGTCGCCGCCAGGGCAAAGTGTCCGAGATTTTCTTCCGAATATCGGGCCTGCTTCAGAGATCGCAGCATCAAGTAGCTCAGAATGCGCTCTTCAGGCTTTCCAGCAATCTTCTCGGTGAGCTTCTGATACATGCGCGGCGTGATGTACACTTCCTTTGGCACTTCGATCTCTCGCACGCGCTTGCCCGTTCCATACGCGGCCCGCCGGTCCGTCTTCATCTGCACTCGGTGAATCGGCAGCGCTCCCACGCCGAGTGAGTATCCAAATGTCGCCGCAATCGTTTCGAAATCATAAACTCGTTTGGCATCGGGCTTTTCGTGAACGCGATACAGCGAAGCAATCCGCTTCGATTCCAGATGGTGTGCGACGCATTCATTCGCCGAGAGCATAAATTCCTCAATCAGCCGGTGCGCCAGGTTGCGCTCCGAACGGGCAATGCTCTTCATCAACCCGAACTCGTCGAATTCGATCACCGGCTCCGGTAAGTCGAAGTCGATCGACCCACGCCGCTGGCGTTTGCGGTTCAGGATGAGCGCCAGCTCGCGCATGAGCTCAAAAGTCGCCACCAGCGGCGCATAGCGGTCGCGCGCAGCGCTGTCACCTTCCAACACGGCATTCACCGCCGTATAAGTCATACGTTCAGCCGAGCGGATCACGCCTTCGCTTAACTCATAGCTCACAAGCTCGCCGTGATGGTCCATCTCCATCACGCACGACAACACCAACCGCTCCACCTGCGGTCGCAAGCTGCAAATATCGGTCGAAAGCTCCAGCGGCAGCATCGGCACCGCACGGTCTGGGAAATACACGCTGGTTCCACGCAGCCGCGCCTCCTGATCGAGGGCCGACTCCGGCGTCACATATTGCGCCACATCGGCAATGTGCACCTGCAATTCAAAGTTGCCGCTGGGCAGCATGTGCACGTGGACGGCATCGTCGAAGTCGCGCGCCGTTTCACCATCGATGGTCACGATGGGCAGGCTGCGAAAATCGCGCCGCCGCTGCAGTTCCGAGGACGCTATAACCGCCGGTGCATCTTGCGCCTCCGCCAGCACGGCCTCCGGAAAATGATGCGGCAGGTGGAACTTGCGAATCGTGATCTCCACGTCCACTCCGAAATCATCTTCCCGCCCCAGGATTTCGATCACGCGTCCCCGCGGGTTCTGCGTCGGCGAAGGCCAATCGGTAATTTCCACATCCACAGCCACTCCTTCCAAATCATCCGAGTGTGCTCGCCGTGCAACCTCGTCGCCCAAAACGCGATCGGCGGATTTTTTGCTCTGCGCTTTCTGGGATCGATGCGAGTGACCGTCCGTTGCCGAAGATTCGGGCCGCTCCATTCCCGGCAGGATCAGAATCTCCTGCGTAATCTTGCTATCGATCGGCTTAACATAGCCGCCTCGGCTTCCATGATGAAAGATGCCAACCACAGTCGGATTCGCGCGCCTGACGGGCCGTACGATGCGCCCTTCCGCGCGCCCATCCGGCCGAACGTTCGTCACGTCCACCAGCACCAGATCCCCGTGCATGGCATTGCCAATCAGGTGGGGCGGAATGAAAATATCGCCCGTCAGCCGCATCTTGAGCGACGGGTTCAGTGACTTTGCATCGGGGATGACGAATCCGAATCCATCCCGATGCATAGTCAACCGTCCCGCCACAAGATTTTTGTCGCCCGCGGCCTGCGGCAGTGCATAGCGATCCGAGCCGTCTTGCACCAAAGCTCCGCGAGCCACCAATTTTCGTAATTGCTCGTCGAGTTCCCGACGCTCCTCGCCCCGCAACCCTAATTCGCGCACCAGTTGTTTGAACCCTGCCGCGTGTTTAGCCTGACGAGCAATGTGCTTTAGGATGATGGAGTCAGAAACCATTCGGAGCCTTCTGCCTTCAGCATACCTCAGGCGCAATCCGGAGCGACGTGATGGAAGTCCTGTCACTCCTCGGGGGCACGGACTAAAAAGGATTTACCCGAAAGGCGAAAACTCAGCGTAAGTGCGTTAGCGGACAGACATCGTCGACTGACCGGCGAATACTGAGTTAACTTTGTTCCTTCTCGGAAGGCGCCGCATGTTCAACAATTCACCATCCTCGGTTCGAGTTCCTACTTGCTGCATTTGCCGCAGTCCGGTCGCATTGACTGAGGCGAAAACGGATGAAGACGGGAATGCGGTTCACGAAGATTGCTACCTCGTCAGACTAGGAATGGCAAAGCCGTCAGGGGCCATCGCGAAACCTTTTAGGGAATCGTTTCTTGGCGAACGCCGTCGCAGGCACTCCTTGGGGAAGTGAAGTCGTCGACGGGGGCTGGTTGGAAAACAAATTCTCGAACGCTACCGTAAGAGCACCGGAGGATCACCGTGTTCTTTGTGTTTGCCACGGCTTTAACCTAGTGTCCTGACTTGGGTGCTGCTTGCCAATTTTGAAGGAGAAGTTGTTATGACCAGGGAGCACGCAGAATCTCAAATCGTCCGACCGTGGGAACATTTATATAAAGACGTACTCTTCGAAGCCGACATCCACAAGATGCCGCGGCGGATTGAGATGGCGAAACATGCGATCTTGGATCGGCTGGAGGATGTGACCTGTGCGAAAAAGAACCAGACGTTTGAGATGGGAGAATTGGTAGCTCTGCGGCGCGCACATCGCACCCTGAGAGCGCTCGAGCAGTTATACATTCCCGAAAGCGCACGCAGAAAAGTCGCTTAGAAATTTCACCCTAAAACTCAGAGGTCTGAAGGTCATCGCCTTCGCTTACCGGGCACTCATCTCGCTCTTCCGGTCCACCACAGAACTTTCCCCACAATTCTCCAGGCAGAACCGGCAGTAATAGAAACGGCCTCGTACTCACGGCGGTCGGATACCAAGGCATCCATGTGATCGAAGCGAATCAGCCGCGAAACCAGCAAGCCTTGCTCGCGGTGCCAGGCAACCACAATTTGCCCCACCATTTCGTCATTCTCCGTCGCAGAAGTGTCGACCGCCACAATGTATCCATCCAGGATTAGCGGTGACATGGAATTTCCCTTCACTCGAAGGCAAACCGTCGAATGTGGATTGGGGCACCAGTCGGAAGGGGCCGCCAGCACGGATTCCGGCGAGATATCGGTGAGATCGCTGGTATCTCCTTGCGCTCCGATGGTTCCGGCGTGCACGGGGAGAAAAGGAATTGCCACCAGATCAGCTTTCGCGAGCGACTGTTTCTTCTTGCTGCCCGCCTTCACCAACTGTACATCAAAGATTCGGTTGGTGGCCAAACGGCGATTAGCCTCGGGCAGAACTCGAGTTACGTCGGAAAGCCGCAGACCAGCCCGCTTCCAGAAAAACCAGCAGAGCGGGGCGTCGGCAAGATTGCCCAATCGAATGTAGGTCTCTCCGGTGGGCTCGGCTACTCCGCGCTCCCAGCGCGAAACTGCCATAGCCGAAACTCCCACGCGGCTGCCAAAAGCTTCCTGGCTCAACTTTCGAGTCTGGCGCATGTCTTCAATCTTGCGCGCCCATTCAGGAACCGGGATTTCGGATTTTCGACGCACAGCTCTTCACCACAAAATCGTTTGACAATCCAAAATACGCCCGTCGGGGAAAACCTGACAAGCACTTAACCTATTGTACGCTGTCGTACCCCTTGCTGCCCTGTCTTGTTTTATTCCCGTCTTTCTAACCATTTAGGCTAGTATTAAGAGTTACCCATCAAGTCAAGGCTGCGCAAGGAGCCGTCATGGCGAAAACTCAGGCGGGGTTTGCGGGAAGGTTCGTGCCCAAGCCATCTTCCCGGGGTGTTGACCCGCGTTCGATCCGAAATGAAATCTTGCTCTCGCTCCCTCCCCAAGAGTGCGCTGCCGTACTTTCCGAACTGGAGTTCGTCGAGATGCGTTCCTATGACCTTTTAAACGAGATGGGGGAGCCCATTGAAAATTGCTATTTCATGAACAGCGGCATGACCTCCATTTTGACGATCATGGGCGACGGGAAAGGGGTCGAAGTCGGGCTTACTGGTAAAGAAGGGTTCATTGGCCTGCCGGTGATCGTAGGCTTGAAAACCAGCGCGACCCGCGCGATCGTTCAGATTTCCGGAAGTGCGTATCGCCTGAGTGCTCCGCAGATTACGCAGGCATTGGAGAAGTGCCCACAACTCACTCGAAGGTTAAATCGCTATTCGCAGGAGCTCGGCATGCAGGCCACCCAAGTCGCGGCTTGCAACCGTCTGCACGACGTCGAGAGACGGCTGGCTCGCTGGTTGCTCATGAGTCAGGACCGAGTAGGAGGAGATATCATGCCTCTGACTCAGGAATTTCTTTCGCATATGCTGGGAACCAGGCGAGCGAGTGTGACGGTGGCAGCGGGAATTTTGCAAAGGGCAGGCTTGATCAAATATTCTCGCGGCGCCGTAACCATCATGAATCGTGCCAAGCTGGAAGATGCAGCGTGTGAATGTTATGCCATCATCAGCCGCCAATCCCAAAACTGGCTGGTTGAAGGACAAGCCTAGCGAATCCCGAACAGGCCGTACGGCATGGCGCCGTCGTGCTCCACGGTAATAATATTCTAGGTCGTGACCGTGAACCAGGATGGCTATCATCGGGGCATCCGTCTCTTCAATGCGCGTGAGTTCTACGACGCCCACGAAGTGTGGGAAGACGTTTGGCGCGAATCCCAAGGGCCGGAAAAAAGATTCCTGCAGGGCCTCATACAGGTTGCGGTCGCCTTTCATCATCACTCGACCGGAAATGTCGCGGGCGCTTGTTCGCTGTTGGAAAGAGGGAGCAAGAATCTCGCGGCGTGCCCGCCAGAGTTTGGTGGAATCCGGGCGAACGCCCTGCTGAAGTCGCTCCGCGAGTGGCGCATAGCGCTGGCGGGAAGCGGCGAACCGCCCAAGCACCCAATCATTGCGCGGATCGGGTGAGCCTTCAAAGAGGCGAGCAGATCCCCTCTGTAACGGACCGCCGGATACTAGTTGTTAACGAAGCGAACTGCGCGGCAGAGGTTTATTCTTCCCGGGTAACGCGAATCCATTCTTCCATCTGATCGAGATACTCCGAAAGTGCGCGCCGGCCCGTGGCGGTCAAACGGTACTCAGTACGCGGTACCCGTCCCTCAAAAAATTTCACGCACGAAATGTACTCAGCTTCCTCCAATTTTCGAGCGTGGACGCTGAGGTTCCCGTCCGTAGTCTTCAGAACGCGCTTCAGGTCGTTGAAACTAAGGGAGTCGTTGGTCGCGAGGGCGCTAACTATGCCCAGGCGGATACGCTCGTGAATCAACCGATCCAATTCCGGGAGCTCTGGCGTGCGAAGCTGTCTGGACTCGCGCTTCTCTCGAGCCTGCCCCTCGGGCTTAGCGGCTTTACGGCGGGATGGGAGAACTCTAGCCACCGTGCCTCCTTGCGATCAGCAGGCCAAAGAGGACATGCAGTCCGCCGAAGCCCGCTCCCAGAAACCAGTTGCCCCAACCTGCCGGACCAAGCACAGCTAGTCCGCCCAGCACCATGAAGCACAGGCCCATGACTGGCACGATCGGCACGGAGAACGCGCCCCCAGTCATGATGCCGGCGCCGTAGAGCAATAGCCACGTGGCAGGCAGCGCGGACTGCAAACCCGCGCGGAACAGAAGAAAGGTCAGGAAAGCTCCCGCCACTAGCGGCGGAGCGAGGCTCAGCGCGACCTTGCGCGCCGGACCGGAAAACAGCGGCAAGCCGCGACGGTTTGCCTTCCAGGTGCACGCCAGCAATCCGATGGCGGCCGCGAGCACGCCCTCCGCCAGCCACACCCGCAGCCACGCGAAAGGAGAACCCTGTTGAGCTGCCAGCCAGGCAGCTCCTCCGGCCGTCACGCCCAGCAATACCTGGCCCCATCCCGAAACTGCGGTGAAAGCTGCCGACCGCTCCATGGTGTCGCGGATGAAACGCAGATCTTCGAACACTTCGGGAGCGGTGCGCGATGGCGCGACTCGGGCGGAGCGGTGGAAACGCCTAGAGCGGTGCGGCCGCGGCTCAAACATGCCGAAATGCTAATCGCCTGAAAAAGGCATGTCAAGTACTTTGCACTGCAAAGATGATTCGAGTTGGGCATTCCGTCGAATATGAAGCGATTGAATTAGAATCTGAAAGGGAAAGTAGTTCGCGGCTTCAAAAGCCCCTGCCACAATGACCGATCTGGGCAAACTGCTGATCATCCTCGGACTCTTCCTGCTCGTGGCCGGAGCGGTTCTGATCTTGCTTGGGCGCACGCACCTGCCGCTAGGACGATTGCCGGGCGACATCGTCTACCGCGGAAAGAACACCAGTTTCTACTTTCCGCTGGCGACTTCGCTGCTGCTGAGTTTGCTACTCTCCGCCGTGCTCTACCTCATCGGACGCTGGCGTCGATAACTTTCGGCGATTGACTTCCCTCTTCTCACCCGTTAGATTCTTTCCTCTGTTGTTTTTGTTCTTTGCAAGCTCGTTTGGAACGCGCGTCTTTGCCGCTCGGCGAAGACAGGGAAGCGGGTGCGAATCCCGCGCTGCCGCGCAACTGTAAGCGAGGACATTGCCCTCCGGCCACTGGGAAATTCCCGGGAAGGTCAGGGGCGTATCGGATGGTTCGACCATCCTTACTCGCGAAGCCAGGAGACCGGCGCGATCCATCTATTTCAACCTCTTTCGCGTGCAAAGGAGGATGTATGCGCGTATTCTGTAGCGCTGTTTTCGGAACGATTCTCATTCTCTCTGCGTTTGCCTCGGCTGCCGATCTCAAAATCAAAGTAGTGGACCCGCAATCTGCGGCAGTCTCCGGCGCGCAAGTTTCGCTGACGCGCGTGAATCAAACTAAAACCTTCTCAGTGCAGACAACGTCTGCCGAAGGTGTCGCAACATTTCACCTGCCAGACTCTGGGGCATATCAAATCCAAGTCCTTGCGGCGGGATTCGCCTCGGCCACAATCGACGTCTCGTCTCAAACCGAAATCACGGTAAGCCTTCATCTCGCCGTTGCAGCAGAAACGGTGGTAGTGAGCGCCACGCGCACTCCGGTGCTCGGCGAGGCTGCGGGAGCCGACGTTGATACGCTCAACTCCGCCCAGCTGTCGACCATGAAGCCAATCGCGGCCAATGACGCCATACGCTTCCTGCCCGGCGCCGTTATCAACACATCTGGACAACACGGAGGTCTTTCTTCGCTGTTCGTGCGCGGCGGGGAATCCAACTACAACAAAGTCATCGTCGACGGAGTCACCGTCAACGAACCCGGCGGAACCTTTGATTTCGGCACTCTTTCACTAGCGCAGGGAGACCGCATGGAATTCGTTCGTGGCGCGCAAAGCACCTTGTACGGAACCGATGCCATGACCAGCGTCGTCCAAGTCTGGACGCGCACCGGCAGTACTCGTACCCCGGAGCTGATCCTCGGAGCCGATGGCGGTAATCTCGGAACTGCTAACGGCCAAGCATCACTTGCAGGCGCTCGCGGGCGCTACGATTACAATTTGTTCGGCGACCAGTTCAATACCAATGGCTCCGGCATCAATGATGCCAATTCCAACTCGCTGGAAGGAATAAGCGTTGGGGCACGCCTCAGCGATTCGATTTCTCTACGCGCTAATTTCCGTCACGCAAACTCGCATACGGGAGTTCCCGGAGAATGGGACTTTAACGGCTACGTGCCCTTGGTTCCGACAAACGGCCCCTCCCAACCTCCGGTTCCGCTGCAGCCGAATCCCGATCAGTGGTCCCAACTCAATAACCTGCTCGGCGGAATTCAATTGCTCGTCGCTGCGCCCCATGGATGGCAGCATCGTTTCAGCGGATTCGATTATGTCTACCGCTACAACGAGTCCAATCCCGGCGATTCTGCGCGCGTGAACACTGCGGGAGATCCTATCGACTACCCGTCTCACGAAGTGGACCACATCAACCGCGCCGGATTCGAATATCAAGGCGACTACTCGGAAAGAAATTGGTCTCACACCACCTTCGGCTATCGAATTGAAAATGAGAACGGTTTTGTCGGAGATCTCGATTACGGGCCGCAGAACCATGGCCAGCGGCTCAATCAGGACGCCTATGTTCAACAAGACCTTACCCTCAAACGCTTGGGAATCATCGCGGGAGGAAGGTTTGTCCACGACAGCGCTTTCGGCAATACGGGGGTGCCGCGTGTTGCTCTGACCCTGCAAGCTCTGCGCGGGAATGAGAAATTTTCGGGTACGCGCCTGCGTTTCTCCTACGCCACCGGATTCAAAGAGCCCCGGCTGGAAGAAACTTTCAATGGAATTCCCGCGACTCCTTACAACCTTCCCAATGCAGCCCTTAAGCCAGAACGGGTGCGCGCTTTCGAAGCCGGATTTCAGCAAGATTTCCTAAACAATCAATTTGAACTGACCGGAACCTACTTCAACAATCTTTTCCGGGACCAGATCAACTACGTGACCGAGAATGTTCCCCCGAATTATCCCGGCCAGTATGTGAATGTGAATCAGGCTTTTGCTCAGGGGGCGGAAGTCGCCCTGCGCGCGAGGTTGCGGCACGGCCTGCTTCTAAATACTTCCTATACCTACACGTCGTCGCAATACTTGGACAATCCCTCGCCGTACGATCCCATTTACGATCCCGGCCAGCCGCTGCTGCGTCGCCCAAAACATTCCGCGACGGCTTTGTTGTCTTACTCGGGCAGCCGCTGGGGGGCAAATCTGAGTGGGAGTTTTGTTGGGCGCCGAGCCGATTCCGATTTCTACGGGTTTGGCATCGATCATGCGGCCGGATATGTCCGCGCCGATCTCGGAGGATGGTATGCGGTACGCCCTCGCATTACAGCTTTCGCGAATGTCGAAAACGCGCTCGACCGCCACTACAACGAAGTTGTCGGCTATCCCGCGCTGCCCATCAACTTTCGCGTGGGAATGCGATTTCGAATCGGCGGCGACTAACCCGCACAGGGGGCCCCACCCTTCTCGCGGTTTCGCGAGAGGGTGGGGACTTTGATTTCCTGTTCCTTTTTGAAGATGACGATTCGGATCCGGATCAGCTGACTTTTTGCGGTGACCGCGGCAAGGGCATGCAGGCGGCAATCTTCGCGCCAAAATACTTCGTGCGCGCCATCAAAAGCTTTTCGATGTCTACTTCCTTTAGCGGCTGTTGCCTTCCGAGCAAGTGCGTCACCAGGGCGATCTGCGCGAAGTGCTCGACCGTCTCCATCTTCATGTAGGCACGTTCCAGAGTGTCGCCATACGTGACTACCCCATGATTGGACATCAGGATTGCATCATAGTTTGGAACCAACGGTTCCAGCGTCTCCGCCAGTTCCGAAGTACCCGGAGTGCCATATTGCGCCAGCGGTATGCATCCCAGCCCCATCACCACTTCACAAACTAGCGGTTCGGTCAAGGGAATCCCCGCGGCCGCAAACCCGGTCGCGGTCGGCGGATGCGCGTGCACAATCGCCTGAACATCGGGACGAGTGCGGTAGATCATCAGGTGCATCCCGATTTCGCTGGTTACATTCCGGCGGCCTGCGACTCGCTCCCCATTCAGATCGACAATGACCATGTCCGGTGGCCGCATCGCTCCTTTGCTGACCCCGGTTGGCGTAACTAATATCCGATCCCCTTTGAGACGAACGGAAAGATTGCCGTCCATGGCGGCCACGAACCCATGCTCATGCAGCATCCGTCCGTAGCGAACGATTTCTTCCCTGTATTTGCGTTCCGTAGGCATGGTTACCCTGCATGGTGACCCTGGGGAGAGAGATAAAACAGGGCGCAATCTAGGCACAGGCATATTATCAGCAGGCCCCTCGCCGAGACAATCCCAATCTCAGGAAAAAGCGCACACAAAAGTGCATTTTTGCGCAGGAATTTAGGTAGAAAAGTGCGACCGCGAAGCGCGCCCCTCGTGTCTTTATAACCGCTCTCTATAATCGGAACCGTGCTGGTTTCCGAGTTCCATTACGAACTACCCGAAGAACTAATTGCACAGCAACCGCTGGCGGACCGGGCCGGATCGCGCTTGCTGCATCTCGTCTGCGAGGCTGCAGCCTCCAATAGCTGCCAATTAAGCGATTGCCAATTCCGTGATTTCCCGGAACTGCTGCGGACAAGCGATTTAGTGGTCTTCAACAACACTCGCGTGTTTCCCGCACGGCTCTACGGCCGGCGCGGTGGCTTACACTCGCAGCCGGTTAGCCTAAAAAATCCCGCGGCTCGTGATTTTCTCCGCGGTCGCGTTGAAGTTCTGCTTACCCGCCAACTACAACGCGAGCCCAATGAATGGGAATGCCTGGTGCGGCCCGGACGAAAGATTGGAGTGGGAGAACATTTGTTCTTCGGGGAGCACGATGAACTCCAGGCAGAAGTCATCGCGCGCGCCAATTTTGGCGAGCGCCGGATTCGATTCGCGCCCGTACTGGATTTTTTCGCGGTTCTCGAAAAAATCGGGCACATCCCGCTGCCGCCCTATATTTCGCGCGAGGATTCGGCCGCCGATCGCGAACGCTATCAGACCGTCTACGCGCGGGAGCGCGGCTCGGTTGCCGCTCCCACCGCCGGCCTCCATTTCACGCTCCAGATTCTAGAACGCATGCGGGAGCGCGGAATCGAGACCGCGGAAGTCAGCCTCCACGTTGGCTTGGGAACCTTCCAGCCAATCAATACCGGGGTCGTAGAAGAACATCAGTTGCACTCCGAAGCTTATTCGATCTCGGTCGAAGCGGCGGAACAAATCAGTCGGGCGCGCAGGGAATCACGGCGTATCGTCGCCGTTGGGACGACGACGGTGCGAACCTTGGAATTCGCCGCCCGGCAAGGGTCCGGCGAAATTCATGCTTCATTGGGCGAAGCCAATCTCTTCATCTATCCGGGCTACGAGTTTCAGGTGGTGCAGGCCTTGCTGACCAATTTCCACTTACCGCAATCCACGTTGCTGATGCTGGTTAGCGCCCTCGGCGGGAAAGAAAACGTGTTGCGCGCCTATCAGCACGCGGTCGCGCAGCATTATCGCTTCTACTCTTATGGAGACTGCATGTTCGTGGAAGCCTCCCAGCGAGGATAGGGCCGTGGCTCCTCCAGATTGCCAACCGCATGCGGGATCATTTAATCGCGAGCGAAATGGGATAGTACTTCTGAATCATCCTTCCGGTCATCAGGCCTCCTTCGTACTCCGGAATAATGACTTCGTCGGCTCCGGAGCTACGGATAGCATTGGCGTAGCGCTGCTGTCCTGCCCGCGTGATGATCTTCAGCTTTGCATTCAGCGAACGCGCCGTGACCGTGATGTAAAGATTATCGGCATCGTTATCGATGACGATGCAAATTCCGCGCGCCCGCTCAATTCCTGCCTGCAACAGGATATCGTGGCGCTTCGCGTCGCCCTGGATAACCGGAATCTTGTCATTGAGCAATTCGCGGTAAAGGCCTTCATTAGTCTCAATCAACACGAATGGGATCTCGAGTCGCTGAAGCTGGTCGACCACGGTGCGGCCGACCTGCCCATATCCGCAGATGATGAAATGATCACGCAAGCGGTTGACATTCACTTCGTTAACCATGGTTCTCCAGGCCTCCACGCCATGACGGCTGAAAATGGTAAGCAGTACCCGCTCCGCAATCCATATTTGAAGCGCGAACACTCCCGCGTACACGAAGATTGAAAAGATCTTGGTGGACTTGTGCACCGCGCGATATTCGATGGAATGTGGATGAATGACCCAGAACAGCGCATCCAGGGGCCGTAGGCCTTCCACCCGCATGTAGAAGACGACACACACGCCCAGGAAGGCCGCCAGCACGAGCAGTGGCAGCCACAGTCGTCGAATGAATACCAGAACGATGCGTAACATAGGTCGGCGCAGAACGTTCAGAAAAATGCGAATGAGTATATCAAGCGACGGCCAAATCTAGCATGAATTCTTTAGGAGGGTTCGATCAGCAGGAAGCATTGAACTGCAGGCACGATGCTTGGGAACGCGAAAAAGAAAAACGGGCATCCCTGCGGATGCCCGCTTCCTGAATACCGGCCAATTTCTTCCGAAAAACTAGGCGCGAGCGCCGACTGCGGCAGGCTCATTTGCTGGAGCCGACTTGTCTTCGCCGTTCGCCTTCTGCTGCTGCGGCTGTCCGCCCTTGCGGATGTCGATGCCGCCCTTGAAGAACGCGCCGTCCTCAATGGAGATGCGCGCTGCGATGACATCGCCGGTTAAGGAGCCATCGCTGCGGATATCGACGCGGTCGCTGGCGGTCAGATTCCCGCGCACCTTGCCCAGCACCACGATCTCGCGAGCATTGATATTGGCGGCGACTACGCCATTGCGGCCAACAGTCACGCGATTGCCGGAAAGGTTGATGGAACCTTCGACCCGCCCATCAATGTACAGCGATTCCGAGCCTGTCACTTCGCCTTTAATCACCAACGACTTGCCAATCGTGGCTTGTTCCGCCGTGGTGGTGCTTAAGGGGCGGGGGGCGGCGGATTCACTCGCCGACGAAGTCATGGTTGGAGCGCTGGGCGCCGAGGGTGTCGGGCGTTCCGGCTCGGCGGGGCGGGCAGGTGTCTGGGGCTGATTGGTCGGCTTCCACATGGGATAAACGATCCTTTCCTTGTTGGGATTAGGGGTCACTGGCCGCACTTTCGTGACCAAAAGGAATTGTACTCTCCCCGGTTGAGGAAGCGCTGTGGAAAATCCTTTATTTTCAGCCGAAAGTTCCTTCCACGTCACGTTCGTGAGGATGGGGCATCGACGGCCAAAGCCGTTGGGGCTGCATACTTTCTGCCTGCCTTCGTGTAACGATTCCCGAACAGACTTGCCGTGCGCCCATGGACAGTTGTCCGCATAGAATATGCTGAGAGCAGAAGATGTAACGGAATCCAGGGTGAGGAGTCTAACTCTTCAACTTGGTTCGCGCACGGGCCCGGGTATCCAGCAAACAGATTCGCCAACTTTCATTCATTTGAGCAGTTCCGCTTAAGAGGAGTCAGCTATGCCAGAACCAGCTGTTGTGACTTCACCCGCAGTCGCGATTCCCCGTCCGCAGGCTGGCGAGTACGCTCCATATTATGAGCGCTACATTTCGCTCGTGCCAGGCAGCGACATTCTGACGACGCTGGATGCGCAGCGACGGCAGACTTTGCTGCTGCTGTCTGGGCGCGACGAGATCGACGGCGACTTCCGTTATGCTCCCGACAAGTGGAACGCCAAGCAAGTGCTAGGCCACGTCTGTGACACCGAGCGCGTCTTCGCCTATCGTGCCCTGCGCATCGCGCGAGGAGATCAGACGCCGATGGAAGGCTTCGAGCAGGACGATTACGTGCGGAACGGGCCCTTCGCGGTTATTGCGCTGTGTGAGATCGTCGAGGACTACATCGCTGTCCGCCGCGCCACGTTGACATTGCTTCGCAACCTGGATGAGCAGTCTTGGGCTCGCCGAGGAGTGGCCAATAGGAACGAGGTGACTGTCCGCGCCCTAGCCTACATCATTGCCGGACACGAACTGCATCACCGCCAAATCCTCGAGGAAAAGTACTTCAACGTCAGCCGCTGAAGTCAGACGCACATGCTGCCTAAAGGTCAAGTAGATATACGTTTATTTTTTTGCCCCTCCTGTAAAATATTGATTCGCAACAACTTGCGCAATGTGATCCATCGTTCCGGCCGCAAAATCTTGAGCCGCAAGGACTTGCGCGTAAAATCTTCCGGAATAAGGACTTAGATCGTAAAAAAGTGAACAATGGGATCGATTTGCTGAGAACGCACCGCGCACGTCCCCATTGTGGAGAAGTCAAGCGGTTCGGCGCAAGGTCAGATGTCACATCGAGCTGTGGAAAGCAGGGTTTATTTCTGCCAATAGCGGACGACTTCTCTTGGTCAGTGATCGCGCGGCGCACCGGCGACTTGCAGAAAGCATGTTCTAATTCGTCGCTCGTGAGCGCTAGGAAAATCTCTTTGACTGAAGATAGATAAGTGGGATGGCGATTTATCGCCCGTTGACCGCTCCTGTATGATCTTGCGCGTGACATCGCACCAGCCTTTGGCGTTTTCCCTCATAGCATTCGGGATTCTAGTGTTTGTTTTTGCACGCCAGATTTCCACTATCAAATCCTCAGCGTGGGCGCGATTCTATCAGCGGCATCCTCAAGCAGCAGAAGAGAATCCCTTGTCGGTTCATGCCGGGTCGGAGAGAAGTATCCGTTTGGGTGCGGTCATGTGGCGCATAGTAGGAGCTGCCATCGTTTTCAATGGCTTGCTCCGGCTTTATTGTGTGTAATGGCGCTCTTCCACGAGTGCGTACAGGGTGCGCGAAAATCGCTTGACACCGCGGACATTGTTAAAAGATGCGGATTTATCGCTAGTTGAGACGATTGCTGGCGGCTTGGATTACTTCCGGTTGGCCGACTATTGGGGATTTGTTGCGGTCGCGGCTCCGATCCGGCGTTCACATTCCTTCAACGCTACCGGAGCAAGAGTTCCGAATCTAAGACTCCCGCAAGCAGGATACGAACCCAGCCCTCCGTTGACTACGGTCTGCCTCGTCCATAAGATTGACCGACTATAAAGTTGCTACTCATCATGATCGGCCAAACCATTTCCCACTATCGCGTTATTGAAAAAATTGGCGGCGGCGGTATGGGCGTGGTTTACAAAGCGGAAGACACGCGCCTGCACCGGTTCGTCGCGCTCAAGTTCTTGCCCGACAATGTTGCCCGGGACCCGCAAGCCCTAGCCCGCTTTCAGCGCGAAGCGCAAGCCGCTTCTGCGTTGAATCATCCGAACATCTGCACAATTCACGACATCGGCGAGCAGGACGGCAAGGCGTTCATTGCCATGGAGTTTCTGGATGGAGTAACTCTGAAGCATCGCATAGGCACGAGGCCGATGGAATTGGAAACACTGCTGGACTTAGGAATCGAGATTGCCGACGCACTGGATGCCGCGCACGCAAAAGGGATCGTTCATCGCGACATCAAGCCGGCCAACCTTTTCGTGACCGAGCGCGGACACGCCAAGATTCTCGATTTCGGACTGGCGAAAACCCGCGGTTCGGAGACCCCGGACGGGGCCACCGTGGCCAGCGCTGCCGATCCGCATCTCACCAGTCCTGGGAGCACTCTGGGAACCGTAGCCTACATGTCTCCCGAGCAGGCGCTAGGCAAGGACCTCGATGCCCGCACCGATGTGTTTTCCTTCGGGACAGTCCTGTACGAAATGGCAACCGGAACGCTGCCTTTCCGCGGAGATACCACCGCCGCGATTTTCGATTCCATGCTGCACAAGGAGCCCGCGCCACTGCTGCAGCTCAACCCCGAACTTCCGCCGGAGTTGGGACGCATTATTCGCAAGGCCCTGGAAAGAGATCGGGAGATCCGCTATCAAAGCGCCGCGGAAATCCGCGCAGATTTGAAGGGCCTGAAGCGCGACAGTACCTCGGGCAAAGTGAGTGTTGCGGTCGCCACTGCCACGCTCTCTGCAAAACCCAAGCGTCGCTGGCCGTGGCTCGCGGCAGCGGCAGCGGGGTTGTCGATGGCAGCGGCACTCATCTGGTTCTTCGTTCCGGCTAGACCGATAAAGGTCCTCGGCATCACACAGATCACCCACGACGGGTATCCGATGGGAAATATGCTGACCGATGGCGCGCGCATTTATGTTACCCAATGGCGTCCCGAAGGTCTGGCATTGGAGCAGGTTTCGACGACTGGAGGCGAGACCTCGTCTATTCCGTCGCCGATCAAGAACATGTGGATCGACGATATCTCCACCGACCATTCCCAACTCCTGGTCAACACAGCGGTGTCCACGGGCAGCAGAGAGACGCCTTTCTGGCTCCTACCCTTGCCCGCCGGTTCTCCTCGTCGTCTCGGTGACCTCACGGGCCGCGATGCGAACTGGTCGCCTGATGGGCGGCAACTCGCGTTCATCAAGGCTTCTGATTTGTATCTGGCGAACGCCGATGGGACCGGCTCGCGCCGTCTCGTGTCAGTGCCTGGTTCCCCCTTCAGCGCCGGTTTCTCTCCCGATGGAAGCCGCATTCGATTCTCTATTCATGACCAGGCAAACACTAATTCATTGTGGGAGGTCCGCACCGACGGATCCAATCTGCATCAACTGCTGAAGGGATGGCATACTCCGCCCAGCGAATGCTGTGGGCGATGGACACAGGATGGCCGCTACTACCTCTTCGAAAGCAGTGCGGGGCGGGCCAACGATATCTTTGCTCTCGCGGACTCCACCAGCATTTTCCGCAGGGCTTCCGCACTGCCTATTCAACTGACGACCGGACCCATCTTGTACTCAACCGTTCTGCCGGACAACAATGGCCACAAGCTATTCGTCGAAGGGATTCAGCCACGCGGGGAGCTCGTCCGCTACGACGCCGCGGCAAAGCAATTTGTCCCCTTCCTTGGGGGAATATCCGCCACCGACGTGGCATTCTCGCGCGATGGCAAGTGGGTCGTCTATACCGTCGTTCCCGACGGAACCATGTGGCGCAGCCGCGTGAATGGCAGCGAGCGGCTGCAACTGACCTATCCTCCGGCGGCGGCCACGCTTCCAAGTTGGTCGCCCGACGGAACCCAAATTGCGTTCATCTCCGCTGAAGTCGGGAAGCCGTGGAAGATCTTTCTGGTTTCCGCACAGGGTGGCTCGCCGGAGGAGCTATTACCGGAAAAGGTTGGGGAAGTAGATGCCACCTGGTCTCCCGACGGCGCGCAGCTTGCCTTTGGGCGCGTCTCCTCCTTGAATACTGGAACCATCGATATTCAAATGGTGGATATGAAAACCCGCAAGGTCTCCACCTTCCCGGACTCCAAGGGCCTGTTTTCCCCGCGCTGGTCTCCCGATGGCCGCTATCTGTCGGCCACCAACGCCGAGGGCTCACATCAGCTCATGCTCTATGATTTCCGCGCGCAAAAGTGGTCGGTATGGATTGCCAATATTAACAACATTAATTATCCATATTGGTCGTCGGACAGCCGCTATGTTTACTACGACAACTTCGCCACAGAGAATCCGCAGTGCCACCGGATAAAGGTCGGAGAAGACCGCCCCGAGGACCTCTTCAGTTTGAGCGGCCTGCACCGCTTTTTCGGAATCTGGGGATCGTGGAGCGGCCAAGCGCCGGATGACTCGCGGCTTTTTGTGCGCGACGCGAGCACCCAGGATATCTACGCGCTAGATGTGGACCTTCCCTGAGAAGTCGCAGCAGCACTGGAGGGGCGGCGGTGACCTCTTCACACTTCGGGCTAATCACCCTATTCCACGTGAGCTTGCAAGCGCAACGCAGTTGGATTGATCCCCGGGGACTGATCGCTCCTGGTTAACGGGCAAACCGGAAGTCAACTGTTGCTA
>DATBEI010000181.1:0-12058 GCA_036269595.1 Candidatus Sulfotelmatobacter sp. | reverse complement strand
AGGGTCAATGCCTTCAACTTCCTTAAGGACGACCGTCGCGTTCGGAATCACATCGCCGTTGACATCGGTGACCGTGCCCATGACGGTTGCCGCGGGTGCCGCCGATTGACTCTTCTGGCTCAACGCCGGCATCGACAGGGCCAACGCCACAGCGAGTGCGGCACCGAGATCGAGATATAAGCGTTTCAACTCTAGCTCCCTTTATCGAAACAACGACAACCCGACAAACAACATATGCGAGTCCAATCCAGGATTTTGATTTGCCAGATTTGCGTTCGAGATGTGGTGATACTTGTATCCGAGATCAATTGCGGTGCGGCGGCTGGATGTGAACAACTGCACACCACCACCAAGTTGAGCAGTAAAGTTGAACTGCTGAGTGGTTCCAAACATCCGATGGTTGAAGTAAAGGAAGCCCCCGCCGCTGGTGAGAAATGGTTCGACCCGGGGGAAATGCACGAAGTTTACTTGCGCACCGATAGGGCTGCCCCCGACGCCGTTGGCGTAGGCGCGGTGACCATTGTGAGTATGCGGGTCGCCGACCAGTGCTACGGGGACTGCGTCGAAGACCCAACGCACAGCGAAGGGTTCCTTCCAGTAGATAAGCCGTTCATAGCGGCTCTCAAGTTGATAATTCCTCGCACCCACGGTGCTCGAAAACGCATGTCCATTTTCAAAAGCCCCGCCGAACCAATATGTGTATTCGCTGTAGGCATGCTGTTGTTCTTGTGCGCTTGCCGATGTTGCGAGA
This sequence comes from Candidatus Sulfotelmatobacter sp., assembly GCA_036269595.1. Taxonomy (GTDB): domain Bacteria; phylum Acidobacteriota; class Terriglobia; order Terriglobales; family Acidobacteriaceae; genus Sulfotelmatobacter. Next base: position 11,307 of record DATBEI010000181.1, on the reverse strand, counting down.
AACAATGCAATGACAATGGCGACGGCTAGCGCCGGTACCCGTTTCACCAATCTCCGTTGTCGGTCCCAATCGCACAGAATGAACATCTGACTAAACGACCAGAGGCAAGGGCTGACCAGATCGCGTTCAGTCTGGAGGTTCTCGTGCGCGGGTTTTATTTGCGGAGTCACGTTTCGACACTGACTAGAGGCAACTGGCATTCCAAAGAAAGGGGGACACATGTTGTGCTCCTAATGCCTGGAAATAGAGGGATTTCGTTCGAGAGATTGGTCGGCGCTTGTGTCGAAAACGTCGAAACTGTCAGTGACAGTCAAAGGCTAATGACAGCGTTGGTGAAGACAAGCCTTTGCGATCAAAAACAGCCTGTTCTAACCAAACCGGGTCTTGGACGGTTTCAAGGCAGCCCAGCCCATAAGACCGAGAATGACCGCAAAGTAGAGACAAAGTGCGCAGTTGGCGAAAGTAAATAGGAGTGGATGCGACGATATCGCCGGCTGCGCCTGGACAGGGCTGTTCTTCGCGGGGGAACACGACAGGCGATCGACGGAAGCTGCGCCTGCGCCCTGAATCTTCAAAAAGATCGTAATCGGCGATGCGTTATCAGTTTGGCGGACACCTGAAGAAATCCGACGACCAGTCTGAAGTAGCTTAGCGAGCGTCGGGCCGGGCGCAGAATGGTTCTAGCATTAATTAGTTCGGCTCGATCTCAGGTACGCCTAGGACGTGTCGGACACACTATTTGAGAGCCAAAGTCACCTGTCCCAGATGGTAAGACAGGTGATTTGTTCGACTCAACAAGACAGCCAATCGGTTCCGGGTCATGTCTTTGGCATAGTCTTCCTCGGACATGGCGCGGTGCTGCAGCAACCACTCGTCCGGAGAAAGACTCTGAAATTGCGAGAGCAATTTCTCGTTCACTTCACCCCAATATTGTTTCAACTGCCCCGCCGAAGATATCTCTGCTACGGCTTTGTCGGGATTGTCTATGAATACGGCGTCCAGGTCCGGATGCAGCCGGGGTCCCAAGCCGAGAATCTCAAACATTCTGTCGTGAACGGCAATGAGATGTCCCCACAGATAAATGACACGGTTCTTTCCCGGTGCCACTTCCCGCAGGAGTTGGTCTTCGGTCAGTCGTGAAAATATCTCGTCGCCTCTCCCCTCGACGAGCCGCCAGGAATTGATCGCAACTTGCACCGATAATTCGTGAGATGTCATTTGAACTCAGCTCTTTTCTTCCGTGCTGTATCCTGCCGCCGAATGTGAAAACTGCCTACCGCCCAGGTCAATGCTAAACAAGGTTGGGTGAAGAAAGATGGAAAACCTCCCGGTAGGGCTCGACCGGATAGCCCATTGCTTTCCAAGCTTCGAAGCCGCCTTTGAGGAATTTAATCTTGAAAAACTGCAAGTCCAAGGCTCGACGCAACACGGCCCGGCTAGTCTTATCCCCGGGACAAGTACAGTAAACGATCGCCTCTTTGTCCTTAGGGATCAGGTTCGGTGATGCCAGCACTTCCGCGGGAGGGACTCTTCGAGCGCCTGGAATAATCTCGGAATGAGCTAACAGATCGAGCGGCTGGCGGACATCAAAGACGGCCACATCCTGATGTGAGCTCAACAGGGAAAAGAGTTGTTCGGGAGAGATGGCGTGTTGCTCCATCGTCCAACGTTGATCCCTGCTCCGTTTCTTCCAAAGGACCGTCGTTAGCGATACTACGATCACGACAACACAAATTGAGGTTAGGATCACGCCCATTCTGTGCTCCTCCAGTTCCTCCTGAGATTCAACCGGCGGCCAAGAAGATTCATTTCCGTGCACGTCCTGCTTAAAAAGACGTCAGGAAGGCCGATATTCTGCGGTGTCCTCGTAAGGCACGACTGCTCTTGTGGCATCCCTGAAATCATGACGAACTTGTTCTTCGTCTTTTAGGACTCTGTTGAGTTCCTGCAGGATCCGCAGCAAATCATCGGGATCCTTTGCATCGAGTGCCGCGATGCACAACTCTCTCCAGCTTTTGCGCCGTCCTCCGGCCATAGACTACTTACCTCAGATGTCTGCGTTACTAGTGATAGATATCTTTCGGACTCTTCTGCTGGGGCAGTCGGGGGAGAGACGAGGGAAGGCATGATTGCCCGGCTGCCCCAGAGCGACTAAAAGTGGTAAACGAAGCCGGCGGACGGTTGGGCCGTGTGCGTCCAGCTATCGGTGTTGAGGGCGCCGAGGCCGAAGTCGGGATTCTTGTAGACGAATCCTCTGTACTCAGCCCGCAGCGACAAGTGGCGCGTAAAAGCATAATCGGCGCCGACGCCGTACAGGAAGGCGCCTCTTCCTTGAGTACTTGCACCAGGCACAAATCCACCGAAATTGCCAGTGGGATCAAAGACAAGACCGCCACCCCCGGCGAGCGCGTAAGTGTTGATCCCCCGGAGGCGCAGTGGAAGTTTCACCACCACATCTCCCGTGACGGCGTGCACGTTGGCCTGGATTCTGGATTCCCCGACGCTGCCGCCGAAATATCTTTCAGTATTTCGGTCGTACCCATAGTCGGCTTCTGCGGCGAGCCAACGGTTGAAGTTGTAACGGTATCCGACTTGAAATCCGCCGGTGTCGATTGTGGTTTGAGAGATTCCCTGTCCGTTCGTGTCCTTGGTGAAAAAGCCCGTGCCTTGCAGACTGATTTCTGACCTGTCTTCCTGAGCCGTGGCCCCGACAGTCCAGAGAATGGCAAAACTTGCTAGCAAAATAGCTGTCCTACGCATCGTGTGACCCCTTTGACACTTCAATATGTACTCGCGATTCCCGCAATCGCGCGGCTGAGTCGAGAGAGAACCGCGTCCCGCGATTCGTTAAAGCACCTTGGTTGCCATAACTCTGCCCGGCCTAGCTCCATCCCGAAAGCGTTGATTAATCGCATATCGGACGAATGGGGGCTACAGACGGATCACTGTGCCTGTCGACCTTATGAACACCCGATTTGACAGATGACGAAGGCGATGACATTTTGCAGAAGCTTTTTGGCGTTTTCACACATCAGATGGAACATATCCCGAACACGGTCGCCTTCCGGTAGTCGGATTCCAGTGGCCGACTTGTTCGTAAAAATCCTGTGGGAAGCGGCACGAGCCTATGAGCACCTTATCCGCGACCATCTCAGAGGAGCACACGCAGCGCTACGAGGCCCTGCTGCGCGCAACAAATGCGATTGGCACCAGTAGCGACTGTGATGCCGCTGCTGAGACGATCGTTGAAGCGCTGCGTGGGGTCATCGCTTTCGAGTATCTGGAGATTGTCATATTCGAGAATGACGGCTGGACAGTGACATGGCATCTGCTTCATTCAAACGGCGTAACGCAACGTTTGGGGTTATCGGAGGTCGTAGTGAATGGCACACCGGTTGAGTCGGTGCACGCGTCTCAGCAAGCTCTCGTCGTCGCCAATTGGAATGAGGAGCCACGCTTTCGCGAGCACGGCCAATTCTTGAGCCAACTCGGTATTGCCGCTACCTGCGTCCTGCCGCTGGCCAGGGGACAGCGGCGCCTCGGTGTAATAAGCGTAGGCACATCGCGTGCGAATACCTATTCCGATGACGAGGTTCGCTTTCTCTCCATGGTCGCCGACCAGATTGCACTGGCCATTGACGCTGCCGTGAACTTCTATTTGTCACGACAGGCGCAGAGCCGGTTGAAGCTTATCCTCGACCTGACCAACCAGGTCGTGTCGAACCTGAATTTTCAGGAACTGCTGCGAACAATTTCTGCAAGTGTTCGCGAGGTCATGCGCTACGACGCCGCAGCCATCATGCTGCCCGAGCCGGACGGAGCACATCTCCGGGTGCATGCTCTGGACTTCCCGGACAGCAAGGGAATCTTCAAAGCAGACATTTTGATTCCCGTGGTAGGTACGCCCCCAGGCGAAACCTTCCGCAACGGAACCCCGTGGGTGGCGAATCGGCTGGGGCCTGAACTACATCCGGAGATGTACGCCAAGGCCGCGAAAGAGGGCATGAATTCACTGTGCGACATGCCCCTCATCAGCCGGGGCCGCACGCTGGGCGTGCTTGCGGTCGCGAAGCGCGAAGAGAATGCGTTCGATCGAGAGGAAACGGAATTCTTGTCTCAGGTCGCACAGCAGGTCGCGATTGGGGTGGAGAATGCGCTGGCATACGGTGAAATTGCTGATCTCAAAGACAAGCTCGCCCAGGAGAAGCTTTATCTGGAGGACGAAATCCGGGGGGAGATGGACTTCGAAGGAATTGTGGGGCAGAGTTCGGCTCTCCGCCATGTTTTGAAGCTGGTGGAAACCGTAGCTCCTAGCGACTCGACGGTGTTACTTCTGGGGGAAACTGGGACCGGCAAGGAGTTGATTGCGCGTGCGATCCATGAGCGCAGCCGGCGAAAGGAGCGTACGTTTGTGAAGCTGAACTGCGCCGCCATTCCGACCGGGTTGCTCGAGAGCGAGCTCTTTGGACATGAGCGAGGCGCCTTCACCGGCGCGATTGCACAGAAGATCGGACGTCTCGAACTGGCCGACAGGGGCTCACTGTTCCTGGATGAGGTTGGAGACATACCTGTCGAGATCCAACCAAAACTTCTGCGAGCCTTGCAGGAACGCGAATTTGAAAGGCTGGGCAGCAATCGAACCCAGCGGGTGGATGTGCGACTGGTGGCAGCCACCAATCGCGACCTGGAACAAATGATGGAGAATCGTGAATTCCGCAGCGATCTTTACTATCGGCTGAACGTATTTCCGATCCGCATACCACCCTTGCGCGAACGTCCCGAAGATATTCCGCTGCTAGTCCGCTACTTCACCCAGAAGTATGCCCGCCTGATGAACAAGAAGATCGAATCGGTTCCCACCCAGGCCATGAAGAAGCTCTCAGCTTGGCATTGGCCGGGAAACATTCGCGAGCTGGAAAACTTCATCGAGCGTTCTGTGATCCTTACCCACGGCACCGAGTTGCACGTACCAATCTCCGGGCTAACCAATAACGGAAAAACTACTCTGATGGCTGGGACACGCCAAGCCAATGAACGGGATGAGATCGTCCGCGTTTTGAAAACCACTAACGGGCGAGTGGCAGGGCCCGAGGGCGCAGCTGCACGCATGAGACTTAAACGTACGACCCTAATTGCCCGCATGAAAAAGCTGGGCATCGATCCACGTCGAGTGTCGTAGGCTTGGACCACAGCCGGAGGTCACACAGTAGCTCCCACTGTTGCGTCAGCACGGAGCAGCTTCCAGCCTTTGCTGGTTGCAGTATCCTCTCCGACCTCGGACGCCAGATTTAGGCGGGTGTCCGACCACCCTAATGTTGCTTCTACACTTCGTACCTCCGCGGAGGTCCGTTTGTCTCCGCCTCGACAAGTGTCAATTGTGATTTGACATCCGCTGACACCAAGCTGCGACGGTCTTGCTCCAGTCATTGATTTCAGCATTTTGCGGGTTTATGGCTTTGGCATCCGTATTGCGTGCATCAACGCGTCGTCCGATCACTATGTTCAGGATTTCCATCGTCGATACACCGGCACAACGCAGGCTAGTGGTGGAGGGGAAGCTCAGCGGTCCGTGGGTAGCTGAGCTTCGCACCACTTGCAGCAACGCAAGCCGCGATTTGGAAGCACGCAAGCTAGTAATCGACCTGAGCAGCCTTACAGTTATCAGCCGGGAGGGAGAAGACGCGATCGTCGACCTGATGAAGGCGGGCGCCAGGTTTTCCTGTGCCGGCGTTCTTACTCGACACGTGCTCAAGCAACTTGCCCGGAGATGTCGCTGCGAACCGGACGCAGTCTGAAGAAAGTGGCTGAAAACACGAAGTGGGATGTTAATTGTCGATTTCCAGGGGCCTGAAACGACGACTAAGTGAAAGACGGAGGCGACCATGCGGGAGCAAAAGCGAATCACCAGAGCCGGGGAATACGCAACCACCGATGATTTCCGCCGGATCTTTGACGAGAACATGAGCAGCCTCTACCTGCTCGCGTTTCTGCTTACGGCGGACCACGGGAGGGCTGAGCGGTGCTTTGTCTCCGGCCTTGAGGACGCGGTCGGAGGCAACCCGGTTTTTAAGGAATGGGCGCACTCGTGGGCGCGCCGCGTGATCATCCAGAATGCGGTGAGGCTTATCAAGCTCCGGCCGGGCGATGGAAGTGGCCGTTTGAGATCGGCTTCCGTGGATAGCGAAAAGGCACTACCGACGGAGCGGCACGTGGAGGTTTCCGCAGTTCTTGGACTGGAGCCCTTCGAGCGCATCGTCTATGTGATGACCGTTCTCGAGCACTATTCTGATCACGAGTGTTCTCTCCTATTGGGCTGCGCACGGCGGGACGTTCTTCCGGCGCGAACTCGCGCTCTCGAGGAAATTGCGCGTCAGACGGAACTGCACGACCGACGATTGCCCGCGGCTCGGGTTGCAGTTTCGAATCCCTCCCACTCTGCACGACCGGGATCGTTGATATGCACGTGAGAATCGACGAGGCCCGGAAGAATGGCGGCGCCGCCGAAATTATGGACGGTGTAACCTTCGGCAGGTACTTGATCGGGGGAGACAACGGCGTGGATTCGCTCTCCTTTAACCAGGATGGCGGCCGGACGGATTCCGTCAGGAGTGACTACCCGGCGTGCGACGAAGGCTTGCGAACTCAAAATATCGGCTCCTTGTACGATTGCGCCTACTGACACAGAGTATCTTCACTACTCCGATATTTACAATGCGAAGGAAACAAAACATCATTTTACGAGCTTCTGAATCCCGGCTTATACTCCCTTCTTCAGGGAAGCGGGTGCGAAAGAGTCCATGTCGACTGATTTTGTGATTCCCGAGTTGTTGCCGCAGGCATACCCTGCCGATTACGCACGATAGAGCGAAGACATGGACAATCCTTTCATGGCCCGCGCCATTCAGCTCTCGATAGAGAACGTGCACTCTGGCCGCGGCGGGCCTTTCGGTGCGGTCATTGTGAAAGACGGCAAGATTGTTGCCGAGGGGACGAATCAGGTTACTTCCACGAATGATCCCACCGCGCATGCAGAAGTGCTCGCCATTCGCGACGCCTGCAAGAAACTTGGCATTTTTGATCTTCAAGGCTGTGAGATCTACACCTCATGTGAGCCATGTCCCATGTGCCTGGCGGCGATCTACTGGGCTCGGCTCTCTTGCGTTTATTTTGCCAATGCCGATGCCGACGCATCCAAGATTGGATTTGACGATTCACTAATCTACCGCGAGATCGCCCAGCCCCATTCGCAGCGCAAGATTCCGATGATTCAGATGATGCGTGAAGAGGCGTTGGTGGCGTTTCGGGCGTGGGAAAACAAGCCCAACAAAATTGCGTATTGAATTTGTTCGAAATGCCCACCAAGTAGCAGGGGGATCATTGATCGATCGCTACTTTAAGGTCACCAAGAATCAGACCTCTTTTAAACAGGAGATGCTCGTTGGGCAGACGCCATCGCCTTCATCAAAGCGCTGGGCCTGAAGCAGGTTGACCTATTTGGCTTCTCGATCGGCGCCCATCTGCTTGAACGTTGTCGGCGCCTCGCCGGAGCTGCTGGAAACGCCCGCCTTGTTGAACACGATCACCTCCCGGTCGCTTGTTCGAGGTGTCAAGGATGTAGACCTTGTCGCCAACTACCAAAGCGTACTCAGCACCGCGCTTCACGCAGGCGCGAACGCAGTCTGCGGGTGGAATTCCCTCCTTGTGTTTGGCGCCGCACATGGTGTCGCCGACTTTTCCGGTAAACGTCTGGGTCCCCGCAGCCGCAGCTGGCATGGAAGCCAATCCCGCGCTCAACACCGCCGTTGCCATCCAACACTTGCAGCATTCGTTTCCCTCCGTCCCCCTCTTCTCAGAGTTACTAATTTGGATGCGTCTGTATAGAACAGGGGAATTGTTTCTCTCTCTCGAGAGTGAACCGACAACGAGATGCTTCTTTCCAGGACAAGCGGCCGTTACAAGCACAGCTATTTTTCTTACTAGGCTCAATTGAACATTCGCCGCCGCCCTGGCAATACTGCATTCCACGCGATGTAGTAAGGGAAAGACTGTAGTGGCTTTAGTCGGCTACGAGTGGGACGATAAATCGTCGCGTTGTTTAAATTCGGCAGGACGTCTCTAGCCAAACAATTGATGGTACTCAGTCTACCTTTTCAGTGAGCCGCCCATCATAGTCTATGGTGGATCTCTCGCCGATACGCGGGAACTGAACAGCGAGTCGTTCGATGAGAAGTTATTAAGAGCATGCGAACAGAAATGGAAGCAATCCCCCATGCGGGAAGGTGAGCCACGGCTGCTTCTGGAATCAGCCTTTCTCGGAGTTGTGGGCGCATTGGGGGCGCAGCTATTTATGTTGTTGTTGCGAGCCTGCAACCACATCTTTCTCTACAAACTGGCTGGCTATGTTCCGCCTGGCATCGAGGGAGGAAGTGCCCTTCGTCAAACTGTTGGTCCGCACGGCTTGTGGATTGTTCCTGCGGTTACGACGATTGGTGGTCTGCTGTCCGGAATCCTCGTCTACCGGTTCGCGCCAGAGGCAGAAGGTCATGGCACGGATACCGCGGTGGACGCGTTTCACCGCAAGGAAGGTCTGATTCGAGCGCGAGTTGCGCCGATCAAGATGCTCGCGTCGGCCATTACGATTGGCTCGGGCGGAGCTGCGGGACGAGAAGGGCCAATTGCACTAATTGCCGCCGGCCTTGGGTCAGTCTATGCGCGCCTAGCTCATCGCAGTGAAGAAGAACGCCGACTCTTGCTGCTGGCGGGTATGGCTGCCGGTCTGTCGGCAATCTTTCGCTCTCCGATGGGAACTGGAGTGTTCGCCATCGAAGTTCTTTACGGAAGTATGGAGTTTGAGGTTGGAGCGCTGCTGTACACAATGCTTTCGTCGGCTGTCGCATACGCAGTCAACGGAGCTTTTGTCGGCTTTCGTCCTTTGTTCACAGTCCCCACGATCCCGACACCTGTATTCTCGGACTACGCCGCTTACGCTATCCTCGGATTAGCCGCAGGCCTCATTGCCACAGTTCTGCCGCAAGTCTTTTACTACTTGCGCGACTTTTTTCGAATGTTACCGATTCCAATATGGACAAAGCCCGCGATCGGAGGTTTGGGAGTGGGCTTGTTGGCGCTTCGACTCCCGCAGGTATTGGGAGGAGGTTACGGTTGGATCCAACTCGCGATCAATGGGCGCCTGACGCTCTTCCTACTTCTGGGGCTGATCTTCGCGAAAATGCTCGCCTTCGCCCTGACGGTTTCGTCAGGCGGCTCTGGTGGCGTATTCGCACCGTCCCTTTTCGTCGGGGCAATGCTGGGTGGAAGCTTCGCTATCCTTTTACACCAGCTGCCGGCGGTGTTTGTCATCGTCGGCATGGCCGCCGTATTCGGAGCGGCGGCGCGAGTGCCTATAGCGACGATGCTGATGGTCACGGAGATGGCCGGTGGCTATCACCTGCTCGTTCCTGCGGGACTGGCAGTAATGATCAGCTACCTGCTCCAAGTAAGGCTCTCGTCTTTTGTGAAGTACAGAAGCTTGTATGAGGGTCAAGTGGCAACTCGGCAGGATTCGCCTGCGCACTATCTGGAGCAAATCCAGGTCGCACTGAACCTCCTGGGCAGGAGAAACCTACCGCTGATGGATAAGGTTGGGCACATCGACCTGCTGCGCCTGCTGCGCTCCAAGATCCGTTTCGACTTGCCTGGGAACCGACAGCTCACGATGGGTCTGATAAAGGAGGACAGTCCGCTGCTTGGGAAAACGATCCGGATGCTCTACGACCAACTGAACATCCACGATTTCGAGATTGTGGCGATCATGCGACGCGAACATGTTTTATTGCCGCATCCAGACACTGTGCTCGAACCAAAAGATCGCGTGATACTGATCGCATCTCAAACGGCTCAGGAGCCGCTGGCAAAATACATAGCGCCGATACCTCAGGTTGAAGAGGCTGGAGTGCAGGCCCCGATGTCTGACGCCGCCTAGAAGACCGCTGAAGTGTGGGGTGAACGACTGTATGGATTCTTTAGAGAGTACTCCGATTCGATTCGACAGGATTTTACTCACGACAGATTTCTCATCTATCTCGGAGAAAGCGCTGCCTTACGCTGCAGCTATCGCGCGACATTTCGGAGCGACACTCCATGTAGTGCACGTAATTGCAACCGAAGACTACGCCCATATTCCGGCAAGTGAACACACCCAAGCTTTGGCTCGAATGAAACAGGAAGCTGAACGACAGATCATGGGCATACTGGCTACTTCTCATTTTCAAGGCATTCCTCACAACATAATCCTCGATCACGGCGATGTGTTGGCCGTGCTGTCCCGGATTGTCGAGGAGCAGGACATAGATCTGATCGTAACTGGCACCCACGGCAAGCACGGACTGGAGAAGCTACTCTCAGGCTCAATGGCGGAAGAAATCTTCAGACTCGCCAACGTTCCGGTGCTGGCCATCGGGCCAGAGGTGGTGGTTGACCCACAGGCCGAAGTCCGGGTGGAGCGCATCCTGTACGCAACCGATTTTTCACCAGAATCTAGGCGGGGCATGCGATATGCGCACGCGCTCGCCACGGAGTATGGTGCACACCTTTATTTTCTCCACATCGTCGAAGATGTCTGGCAGGAACCGTTTTCAACGAGAGTGCCAGCAGACACTTTCTGTCGGCTCAAGCTTCACGAGAGGGGCTTTTCAGAGTTCGCAGAAGGCGTTCAGCCCGAATTCTTGGTCGAATTCGGAATGGCGGAGGAATTAACTCTGGAGGTGTCGCGAAATCGAGACATTCAGCTTATTGTGCTGACTGTGGCAGGAACTGCGCATCCAGTTCTATCCGCGCATCTTCCGGGCCCGATAGCTTACAACATTGTCAGTCACGCAAGCTGCCCTGTGCTCGGGGTGCGTGGGAAAGTAGAGATGGCCAAGGACGAGGATATGAAGGCTCGACCGGCAGGCTGACTGAAGCGGATATGAAGAAGCGGTCAGTCAAATTCTGCTTGATGATGGTGAATCGAATGTGATTTGGAGGATAAGCCAATGAATCGCTTTGCGCTATTCGTCGTAGTGTTGGGTGGAACGTTCAACTGGTGCTTTGCGCAGCAAACACCTGCGATGTCCACCACAAGTTGCAGCTTTCAGGACGGGAACCAGATAAGCGTTCGTTACGACAGCGAAACAAATGGAAACAAGAAAGCATTGCCGATGGGAAGGCTGTGGACGCCTGGAGGGCAGCCGATGTGGTTGTTCACGCAGGCGGCGCTATCGGTCGAGACTTCGGAAATTCCGATCGGGGCGTACAGCATGTACATCA
>DATBEI010000160.1:0-5701 GCA_036269595.1 Candidatus Sulfotelmatobacter sp. | reverse complement strand
GCCTTGATGATATCGGCCCGCACCCGCAAAATCGCCGCCTGCCGCTGCGACCGCACCCACAGATGCCGGTGCTCCATCAGAAAATCGGTGCCGTGTTCCTTGGGCGTGATCGGATAAGGTGACGACTCCGGCACGCGCTGCACCACTTGCACATTGGCCACGTCCAGCTCGTAACCGCCATGGGCGCGCTTGTCGGCGCGAACTTTTCCCTCCACGATCACGCTCGACTCCTGCGTCAGCGTCTTGATCGCATCGAACACTTCCGGCGAGACCGCGTTCTTCGGCACCACGCCCTGAATAATTCCCGAGCCGTCGCGAAATTGTGGAAACAATAATTTCCCGCTCTCGCGCAGGTTGTAGAGCCAGCCCCGGATAGTGACGGTCTGGCCTTCGTGCTTGCCGATCTCCGCAATCGTGGTAACGGGTGAGGACATGAAATTTTGTAATTGAGTAATTTTGTAATTGGGTAATTTAGCAATAGGGTAATTGGTAAATTTAAAACCGTTCGATCTCCCAGGTTTTAAATTACTCAATTACTAAATTGCCCAATTACCAAATTCCTCTACGCCGTCTCCAGCTGTTCAAATGTCGGCGCCAATTTCTCCAGCGCGTTGACCTTCTCATCTTCCCCGAGTTCCAGCAGCAGGGGCGGAGTTTGCGGCGCCGAACGCAGCAGTTCCATCGCTTCTTTCCAGTCAATGGTTCCCTGCCCAGGCCACAAATGCGAATCTTTATCTTTCGCATTGTCGTGAACGTGCGTTGAGCGAATGTAATTCCGCAGAATCTCGAACGCCATGCTCACCGACCCGTCCAGGTGCGCGTGCCCGAAATCGAAACAGACTCCCACATCGTCGAAGTGCGCCCCCTTGATCATCTCGACTAGGCGGTCCGGCGTCGACAGTTCGTTGGGAATATTTTCCAGCAAGATCCGCACGCCCAGCGGCTTGGCGAAGGCCCGCAGATGTTCGATCGATGTCATGGCTGCCTCGAACTTTTTATCGCTAAAACTTTCGTTGGGCGTGCCCAGATGCTGCACCAGAAAACGGAATGGAATCTGCTCGGCGATTTCCAGCGCCCGCTTGATCTCGTCCATCGCCTCAATGCGCGCCGCCCGGTCGGTCGATGCCACGTTCACGGGCGGAGCCCCGGCCCGTCCCCACTCATAGTCGGAATACAAAGGCGAATGCACGGAGTGAAGCGGAATGCCGCTGCCGCGGAACCAGTCGGCAATTTCTTTGACGTGTGCTTTGCGGTTGGCATAGTCGATGTGCTGCCGCGCCGCAAAAATCTCGACTGCCTGCACTCCGCTGCGCGCCAGCCCGTCCAATATGCCCGGATGCAGCCGCTCTTTCACGAACAAATACGTGGAGACTGCTTTCTGCATGTTCGTCCCTTAGGAATTGTTGATCGATGATTTTTGATTGCTGATTGAACCCCTCGCCCGGCGGCGCCATGTTTTCAATCAGCAATCAACAATCACCCAATCATCAACTTCTCAGTATCCCACTGCCTTTCCTCCGCCTCGGACGTCGCTGGCGCCCAGCCTGTCGCCGGTCTTGGCGTCTACGGCAATGCACTCCGCATCGCTCCAATAGGGCGCGAAAAAACTCCCATAGTGCAGCCCCACTTCAGCCTTGTATCCCATGTGCTCCAGCAGGTTCACGGTGTCAGGCGAAAACCATTGCTCCACGTCGACGACGTCGGGCAGCCACTGATTATGAAAGCGCGGCGCATTCACCGCTTCCTGAATATTCATCCCGTAGTCCACCACGCCCATTAAAACATTGGCTACGGTCGTAATAATTTTCGAACTGCCCGGCGACCCCAGCACCATCGCCGTCTTTCCGTCGCGCACCACGATCGTTGGCGTCATCGACGACAGTGGACGCTTCCCTGGCCCAATCGCATTCGCACTGCTCTGAATCAATCCGTCGGAGTTCGGCACTCCCGGCTTCGACGAAAAATCGTCCATCTCGTCATTCAGCAAAAAGCCCAGCCCGTCGGCGGTCACGCGCGACCCAAACCACGAGTTAATCGTGGTAGTCACGGCCACCGCATTCCCCTCCGCATCCATCACCGAATAGTGCGTCGTGTGGTTCGACTCCTGCGGTACCGTCGCCGGCGGGTGCTCCGCCGCATACTGCTCCAGTTCATTGAAGACCGCGGGCCGCTTCAGGTCTTTGCTGGCCGTGGCGTGTGCCGGGTCGATGGTTTCGTCCCACGCCGCCGCATATCGCTTATCGATCAACTGCGCCACCGGGATCTTCGCAAAATCCGGATCGCCCATAAACTCCGCGCGATCGAAAAATGCCCGCCGGAACGCCTCAAGCGTGTAATGCATTGACTGCGCCGAACGCTCGCCCATCTTTCCGAGATCGTAGCCCTCTAGAATATTAAGGATTTCAATCAGCACGGCCCCGCCCGACGACGGCGGCGGCGCGCTGATCACCTCATATCCTCGATACGTCCCGCGCACCGGTTCGCGTTCTTTCACCTGATAGCGCGCCAAATCGTCGGCCGTAATTAACCCGCCGCCCTTCTGCATCGCGGCGGCCAGTTCCCGCGCCAGTGCTCCATGATAAAAATCATCCGGTTTCTCGGCGATCCGCTCCAGCGTCCGCGCCAGATCCGGCTGACGGAAAATTTCCCCCGGCTTGTAGTAGTCGCCGTTGCGCTGAAATACCCGATGCGATTCGGGAAACTCTGCCAGATGCCGGTCGTGCAGGTCGGCAGCCTCTTCCCAACTCAGCGCATATCCCTCGCTTGCCAATCGGATCGCCGGAGACATCACCTGTTTCAGCGTCAACTTGCCGTATTTCTGCTCGGCATAAACCATGCCGGCCACCGAGCCCGGCACTCCAATCGCCTTGTAGCCAATCTGGCTTGCATCGGGAATCACGTTGCCTTGCGCGTCCAGATACATATCGCGACTCGCGGCGGCCGGCGCAGTCTCGCGGTAGTCAAGGAAGTGCGCCTTGCCGTCGGCCATGCGAATGAGCATGAACCCGCCGCCACCGATATTTCCCGCCGCCGAATGCACCACGGCCAGCGCGAATCCCGTGGCCACCGCCGCATCCACAGCATTGCCGCCGGCTTGCAGGATGTCTACGCCAACATGCGACGCCAATTCGTGCACGCTCACCACCATCCCATGCGTGGCATGCACCGGATGAACCGACGCCGTGGCAGGAACGGCGCCGCACGACGCCAGCACCATCAGCACTAGCCAGCCCATTATTCGATGTGGAGATCGCATTCGGTCGCAGACTCGAGGCTTAAAGCGCGAACTCTGAGGCTAGCCGACGGCGGCGAGTAGAGTCAAATCAAGCCAGCGCGGGTTATGGTTTCTTTCCCCGAACCCTCGACCTGCCAGACTTTTTCTTACCCGCTTTTTTGCTGCTCGCTTTCTTTGGCACTTTCGCAACAACCATCTCGTAAGAATTCCGAATCGCGTCCTGTAACTCCGCCGAGCCCCGCGCATCCAGCCGATTCAGCATCACCCAGTTGTGATGCCCGAGGTACGGCGCTGGACCAATATCCTCCCGCTCAATCATTTCGGCAAATGTCTCAGCCGTGCATTTGAATGTCAGCCGCACCCGATCCAGCCCCATCACCGCAAACATCTTGCCTCTCACTTTGAAGCATAAAGCGTCGCCCCACTGAAGTTTTTCCGTGGTCTCCGGAAACGACAGACAGCACGCGCGAATGGAATCCACATCCATCCTGGGTCGCTCCTCAATTGCAAAATTGTTGCGCAGCTAACTCCAGCACCAGATTGGAATACAAAACCTGTCAGCTCAGCAATTCAGCGAATGCAACACGGTCACTGAAATCTCGAGATCTGTTATATTCCCGCCTGGAGGGACCGCCCTCATGGACATTCACGGCATCTGTCCTCTGCTGCAGGTTTTCGATATGCCCACCGCCATCCGCTTTTATCGCGACGTGCTGGGCTTTCAGATTTTTCAAACCTCACAACCAGGGGACGACTGCAACTGGGCGTGGCTTAAGCTGAACGGCGCCGACCTAATGCTCAATACCGCCTACGAAAAGGACCAGCGTCCTGGCGCCGCCGATCCCGCCCGCGTCGTTGCCCATGACGACACCTGCCTGTACTTTGGCTGCAAAGACCTCGCCGCCGCCTACCAGCATCTCCTCGCCCACGGCGTGAATTTAAAGCCGCCCAACGTTGCGCCTTATGGCATGAAGCAGCTGTATTTTCACGATCCCGACGGCTTCAGCCTCTGCCTCCAGTGGCCCGTAAGCCAGGAGACGAGCAATCGCTGGGCGGAAGATTATGTTCAAAAGCAGAAAACGACCGTGTAGCGTGGCGCGGGCGCTCCCGCCCGCGATTGGGCTAAATGCACGCTTTCAGTTAAGCATCCAGTTGCTTGATCACCGTAACTTTGCTGTAAGTCACGCGAAAGCCCAGCCGCTCCGCATTGCGCTGCGAAGTTGTTCCGCCCTGGGTGACGACCGCGGATAGGCGAATCTAACCCGCAAAGATCATGTGTCCGCCGCAAATTTCTTCTTCCGCTGCCTCAATCTCGGGGTGCGTCTTTTGAAACAAGCGCGCATACATCACCTGCGGCATTTCCCAACCGGCGTGCGAATGTCTTATCCACATGCATGGGAAGGAAATCTCAACCACGAAGGACACGAAGGATCACGAAGGCTTTGCACTCCTGCCTTTCCTTCGTGAACCTTCGTGCCCTTCGTGGTGCAAGCTCTTAATCTGAAAGCTAAGAGCTGAAAGCTATACCTGCTGCCGCGCCTCGCCCAGAGACACTTTCAAATCCATTTTTCTCTTGTTGCGGTAGATAGTGATCTTCAAAGTATCTCCCGCGCGATGATTATTCATCATCTGCGAGAGATCTTCCTCGTCCTGCACTTTCTGGTCGTCGATGGCCACGATCAGGTCGCCGCCCAGCATGATGGCAGTGTTGCCAAGGTAAGCCCGCTCCGTGCCCGCGCGCAGCCCGGCCTGATCGGCAGAACTCCCCGGCGTCACCTGGATGATCAACAATCCATAGTCAACCGGCAATCCAATCTCATCCGCCAGTTCCGGGCTGATCGGAATCGTCACCACGCCCAGCGCCGGACGCCGCACCCGCCCCAGGGTCATCAGATCGTTCAGCGCCGCCTTCGCCGTATTAATCGGAATGGCAAATCCAATGCCCGCGTTCTGCCCGACGCTCGACAGAATCATGGTGTTAATCCCAATGACTTCGCCGTGCCAGTTCATCAGCGGCCCGCCCGAGTTGCCGGGATTGATCGCCGCGTCAGTCTGAATCGCTTCGTCAATCATCGCGCCGTTCGGTTCCCGCACCGGGCGGATCGAACTCACGATGCCGCGCGTCATCGTCCCCGCCAAGCCAAACGGATTGCCAATCGCATACACCTTCTGCCCCACCTGCAGATTGCGCGAATCGCCCAGCACCGCCGGCGTTAAATCCGGCGCCTTGATCTGAATCACCGCCAGATCGTGCGGCGGATCGGTGCCCACCACCGTCGCCTTATATTTTTTGCGGTTGTGCATGGTGACTTCCACCTGCCGCGCGTCGGCGATCACGTGATAGTTCGTTAGGATGTGCCCCTCTTTATCGATCACAAATCCCGACCCTTGCCCTTCCTGCGGCACTAGGCCGTAGAAGAAATCAAACGCCATAGCCCGCGAAGTGACGTTCACCACCGACGGAAT
>DATBEI010000158.1:0-32196 GCA_036269595.1 Candidatus Sulfotelmatobacter sp. | reverse complement strand
GGGCATAATGGCTCAACTGGCCAAAGTTCTGCGGGCAGAAGTTGGGCAGTTCGTGTTGCTTCCAGTGCGACCACAGGTACTCGACCGGATTCAGTTCCGGCGCATAGCCGGGAAGAAACTCCACCCACAAGCGCCCGCGCTGCTGGCGGATGAACTCCCAGGTCATGCGGCTGCGATGGCCGGTCAATCCGTCCCAGACGACCAACAGCTTGCGCGGAATGTGGCGCAGCAAGTGCTCCAGGAACTCAATGACCTGCGGGCTGCGAATGGTCCCGGGAAAGAGTCGGAAGTAGAAGTTCCACCACGTCACCCCCGCCATGGCCGATAGCGTCTTCCAGTTGAAGTGATATTGCAGCACCGGCGTTTGTCCCCGCGGCGCCCAGGTACGGCAGCGGTGCGGGCGCTCGCTCAATCCGCTTTCGTCGATGAAGACGATGGTACGGCCTTCTTTTTGGGCTTTTTTTTAATTTCCGGCCAGCGTTGCTGCTTCCATCGCCGGATCTTCTCTTCGTCGCGCTCCAGCGCACGCCCCACCGGACGCTGGCAACTCCATCCCAATTGCCGCAGAATTCGCCAGGCTTGCGAAGGGTGATACCTCACTCCGCATTTCTGCTCGATCAAGTGGGCCACGCGCCACGAAGTCCACAAACTGGTTTCGTAACCCAGCGCCTGCGGTCCGCGTTTCAAGCCACCCTCAATGCGCCGCAGATCTTCGGGGCGTAAGCGGGCGCGCCGTCCGGCGTGCCCAGCCTTTTTCAAAGCCCGTATCCCGCCCTCCTTCAGTTGCGCGGCCCAGCGACTCACCGATTGCCGGTGTACTCCCACTTGACGAGCGACTTCGGCAGGATGCACTCCCTGACGCAACAACCGTGCCCCTAGCAATCGCCGCTCCTCCAACTTCTGAAAATCTCGCCGTACTCCCGCCGGGTTTCCCATAACCGGAGAGTAGCATAAGATCATCCGAATGTCACTATATTATTCAATCTTCAATAGCTCGATTTCAGCCAAAGCGTTCTGCGGACGCCCCGCAATTTGTGCCTGTACCTGTTGAATCGTTGCTCCTCGCTTCAGACGTCCGATGTTGTACCAATTGTTGTTGTGATGAACAGTCTTCTCCTCGTTCGTGAAGGCTGTTGGAATCCACATGCGCACTTCCGGGTCGATGAAGACAAAGCTCGGAGGCATCACTCCCACGACAGTGAACGGGCGCCCGTCCAATCGTACTTCGCGTCCGAGCGGCGCAGGATTGCCGCCGAAGATCTGTTGCCACAGCCCATAACTCAAGATTATTTTCTGCTCGGCCCCGATCCCTCCCTCCTCGGCGCTAAACGTCCGGCCGAGCAATGGTTCCACACGGAGCAGGTTGAAGAGGGGCGGTGTGGCCGTGATCGCCATCTCCCGTTCCGACGTGCCATTGATGTCGATGGTCTCGTTGGAGAAGCGGAAACCTGCCTGTTCTGCTAGCGCCGTGACCTTTTCCCGCCGATCAAAATAGTCCCCAGAGCTACTGATAAATTGTTCGCCGACTCCGGCCTTAGGATACCGATTCGACATCAGGACGATGTCCTGTGAATCGGGAACGGGCAAAGGTCTCAATAGAACCGAGTTGACGATCGCGAAAATGGCAACGTTGACCCCGATGCATGCCGACAGCGTGAGGATCACTGCTACGGCAAAACCCTTACTTCGGATCAGAAATCTGATGCCGTACTTGAGATCACGAATCAATTTTTCCATCCTATCCGTCACGACTGAACACTTCTGTTGTCTTATTCATCGCGCAGTGTCTGCGCAGGGTCGATTCTTGCAATTCGCAGCGTAGGCACGGTCCCGGCAAGGATCGTTACAGAAGCGAGAATCAACACGACGGAGAGAATTGTGGGCGTGTCGTAGACACCGACTCCATACAGCACGCTGCGCATCGCCCTCAGTGCTCCTGCGCACAAGACTAAACCCAGAATGAGCCCTAGCGCCGAGGCCCGCAATCCTGGACCTCCGATATTAACCATGGCTTGACGAATCGTTGAGCCTAGCGCCATGCGGATGCCGATCTCTCGCGTCTTCTGCGCCACGATATTTGCTACCAGTGCGAAGACTCCGACCGCACTCAGCAGCAAAGCCAGAGCCGCCATCGCGCTCAGGAGCGCTACTTCAACACGCTGCGTGGCCAGCGCTTTCGCTAGCAGGTCACGCATCCCGAAGAAGCCGGAGAACGGCAGGTTTGGGTCGATGCTTGCCAGCGCGCGTTGCATTTGCGCCGTTAGCCCTTCCACCGGCCCTGCGGTGCGGACAATCCAACTGGGCTGGAACCAAATGTGGAGCAAAGGGAGTGACTGCCCGTCTACCTGCGTGGCGGGAATATACATAGACTGTTCGGCTGAAAGAGGCGCAGTAGGATCCAACCCCGGCTCGATGGCTACATCCTCCACCACCCCAATAATCATTGTGTCCTTATCGACATAGTGGCCCAGCGGACTTGCCCCGTTGAAGAACTTGCGGACGAATGTCCGGTTGATGATGGCGACGCGTTGCGAATTGGGGCCATCTGCGTCAGTAAATGCACGGCCCATGAGGATTGGGATCTGCAATGCGCCGAAATAGTCAGGCGTAATGTATACCTCACTGGTCATGACTTGTTGTCCGGCTTCTTTGCCGTCCCTGAGAGTCACTCCACTGTTTAACGAGCGCTCATACGGCAGACTCAAGCCCACTGCAGCGTGTTGAACTCGGGGAATTTGCCGCATGGCGGTGGTGCTCTCGTCCAAAAGCTTTCTGAACGCCGCGGGATCATGGAAACGCGCATCGTCCAGGGATGCTCTCGCGGTCATGACTCCACTCGAGTCGAATCCAGGCGGCAAGGTTTGAAGGTGAATGAGAGTGCGAATCAGGAGGCCTGAAGCAGCCAGCAATACCACAGTCAGGGCAACCTCACTCACAATCAATGCCTGCCGCAATCCCAATTGATGGCTGCCGCTGGTGGCGCGGCTCGCGATGGCGGAGCGCAAATCGAATCGTCGCACCGAGAGGGCAGGAATCATGCCAAACAGGATGCTCGTGAGCAGGGATATGAGAACCGTAAATGTCAGTACACGCCCATCCAGAGGTACGTCGGCCACAGGCAGGAAGTGTTCGGGTAGAACGAGGAGCAATCCGCGTAGAGTAACGAAACCGACTGCGATCCCAGCGATCCCTCCGGCGAATGCTAACCAGAGAGTTTCGACCCAGAATTGCTTTTGAATTTGCCAGCGCGAGGCCCCGAGGGCCAGTCGGGTTGCCACTTCTGACGTTCGCCGCAACATGCGTACCAGCGTCAGACCGGCAAGGTTGGCGCAGGCGATCAGCAGAATGATCCCTGCGGCCAGCATCAGCGTCAAGACCTGCGGACGCAGCACAGCTGTCTCCCCTTTTTGAAGCGGCACGGAATGATAGGTCACCTGCGCGCCGGGGTTGTCCTGTAGTTCATAGCGCACCGTGCGCAGGGACCAAGCTCGGTTGAGCTCGGAATCCGCCTGCTGCCAGGTGGCGCCATCACGCAATCGCGTGATGACGTCAAAGTTCGTTCCCCCTCCTTCGCCGTCGCGGCTGGCCTGTAGTGCCGTATATAAGTCGGCGTCGAAGGGAGTGATCGCGCCCTCAGGGAGCACTCCGACGACTGTATATGGCTCCCCCTTCAACAGAATGTTCTTGCTCGATATGTTGGGGTCAGAACCGAAGATATTTCGCCACAAACCATAACTCAGGATCGCTGTTTTTGGTCCGTACGGACGATCTTCTATATCCAAGAAATTGCGGCCGATGATGGGATGAATGGCCAGCACGTCGAAGTAGTGCGCCGAGACGCGTCCGGCGTGAAGATACTGCACTTGCGAATCCGCCTGGAGATTGACGCCTAAAGTTCTCGGAGCTGAGACAGACGATAACAGCGAGGGAACGTTGTCGCGCAGCAGTTCCCATTGCTCTCCGTTCAGGTGGTGCCGCTCGTCCGAGCTCGTGGGACCAGTGATGCGCGTGTAAATCGTCCCCATTCGTTCGGGATGCGAGTAAGGCAGGCTCTTCAGCAGGAGCGCATTGACCACCGAAAAAATCGCGCTGTTCGCGCCGATCGAAAGCGCCAGCGTTAGGATCACCGTGACCGTGAAGCCCGGATTCCGCCTCAACTGCCGAACTGCAAACCTAAGATTCTGTCCGACTATTCCCATCGAAGATCACCTTCATCTGTCCCTGCTGGAACCCTGACCAGGAGTGCCTACTGGAACGAGAGTTCTAAATTCCTGCACCCAGTCTGCCGAACTCCAGAACTCGGTAAAAGCAACAAACTGTGACGTTAACACCATTGAAACGTGCCTTCATCCGAGTCCCCTGTGTCCGCTTCCGAACAGCCCTGTGCGCGAATGGACAGACATGGGTGTTCCTGTGTGAGCTTACGGTGATGTTAGTTGGAGCGCACACGATTGGTTCAGAAAAACCAGCGGCTGGATAGCAGCAAGGAGCGTGATTGTGGCCCCCCTCGGGAGTGGCCGTTTGGTGTGCCTATTCGCCGTTTCCAAATGCTGACCACTTGGAGTGCGAGCCGCCATTGGGTACTGCACATACGATTTCTTCGACCAATGCCCACTCCGTCCGATTTTGCTCTGGCAGCAGCACAAAGGAAATGCAGCTTAGGAAGACATGAAAACTAAGCCGCGCCATGTAACGTTTCTCCAAATACAGTCTCAATTTGATGATAGTTTTCCAAATGATTTTTAACGATTCGGTAACATTCGCAGGCGACCTGTTCCAAGGCCGGGCGATTGAGGATCTTGATCCTGCCGCGTCGATAATCAATATAATTGCGCCTTTGCAACTCTTCTGCCGTGGTACTTACGGTTGCGCGTCGTACCCCTAGCATGTGGCCCAGAAATTCATGGGTCAAGCCAAGATCGTCAGAATAGACCCGGTCGGCGCATAATAGTAGCCACCTTGCCATGCGCTGTTCCGCTTCATGCTTTGCATTGCAACCAGCCGTTTGCGCAGTCTGTACAAGCTGGGCTTGAACATAGCGCAAAACGATATCGTGAAACTGGTCGCGTCTACGGAACTCCTGAGTCGCGGCCTGGATGTTGCTGATATATCCATGACCCGGCACTTGCATGTAAATATTGTTGAGGCTGCGTTTCGTCCCGATCAGAGCTGATGCTCCGATCACGGCTTCGTTACCGAATAGACCCACTTCTACCTGCGACCCGTCTTTGAACATGGTCGTCATTGAGCCCAAGCCTTCCTCAATGAAGTACAGCTTTTTTATCTCATCGCCTGGAGACTCAATTACATGCTCCCTTTGCAGCCTTAGAGGAGATAGTTGCAGACGCTCGATGCTGTCGGTGGGTATATTTCTCAAAACTGTGTTCTTGAATGCACTATTATTCATAGAAGACTCCTCCGTACTGTCGTCAAAACACTTTGTCCTTTTATTGCTTTCTCGCCTTGTCCGTTTGGGGCATACCCATCGTCAACAGTTCAGCTTTAATTCCATCATACATCGGGGGAAACTTGCTGTAGTCACCGGTCGAGCTGAGCACCCGTACCACCCATGGATAGATGGGCTTGAGTTCGTTTCAAAATCGTCTACGACAAGACAGGATCGTTAATTCTTCCCCAGCTGAAAATCGAAAGACTGAAAAAGAGGGCAACCTCTATAGATACTTAAACATCGAAAAGACCGAAAAAACGGGAGCAACCCATGTATACGATCCTAATTATTCTACTCATATTGTTGCTCATCGGCGCTCTGCCCACATGGCCTTATAGTAGCAATTGGGGATATTATCCCAGCGGTGGACTAGGGCTGATCGTGCTGATCCTGGTCATATTGTTTCTCCTGCGTCGCGTTTGATTTCGTGTATTCCGGACGGACGCCACGGCAATGTTCCGCCATCTCCTGCCCGACCCTAAGTATAGCTCCGACCATGCACAGTAAAGATGAAATCGAGTAGAACTTCATCGCCTAGCACTTCGATTTGGAGTCCCGATGATGACCTCGATGCGGCCACCGGCCTCCGGCTGGTACTGAGCACCGGGCTTCGAGTTCGTAACGCCACGGCGCGTATGTTGACTTCCCACCGCGGTCATGGCGACCAACCCCGCACGAATCTAGCACATCTTTAGCATGTCGCTGCGGCGTGTCTGAGGACTCGCCAGGAAGGGCTCATGGACAAGAATACTGTTCTTTCGCTTAGTCCGGATCAACGTGCTCTCGCACCCCGGGAAGTCGCCTTACGAAGTGGCGGCATGAAAGTCGTCTCCGTGATGAATCCTATCCAAGCGCGATTTGAGATTGAGATGGGGAGGTGTGGGGTTTTCCTGACCTGTTATCGGCTATCCGCAACAGACGTGGGTGAGTTGACCGGGTTGTTTCGACCTTATTGTCCGCGGGGACAGATCATATTTGTAACCGAGTTGCCCGGCGATGTGAGAGTGCCGGCCGAAGCAAATGTTACGGTGCCGGAATCAAGCGGCCGAGAAAAGCTTCTCCGAGAATTAGGTCGGGAACCGAACGCGGATGCCGTGGCACGAGCAATAAAAGCTCAACCGGAGGGATGACTGACCTCGCGCCAGAGAATTTGGCAGCTAGCAGTGGAATTTGAGAAAATCCTCACGGAATGGGCCATGGAGATCAAGGTTGCGACTCGAAGCTACGAAGTTTGGATGCACGATTGCGGACCGGTCGTGGAGCAACATCTGCAACTCAAACACATGAAGATGAGGGAAGATGCATTCCAATTTTTCAGGGGGACTTATTATCGCTGGGCGCAAACATGGCCGGAAATATGTCCCGAATGCGTCGCTGCACCCCAGGTTATTTGCGTCGGTGATCTTCACGTCGATAGCTATGGAACTTGGCGGGATGCCGAAGGACGGTTGTGCTGGGGCGTTGACGACTTCGACGAAGCCCATCTTTTGCCCTACACAAATGATTTGGTGCGGCTGGCGGCAAGCGCAAAAATCGCGCGCAAGCTTGGGCACCTGACTTTAACGACGAGGATGGCTTGCGAAGTCATATTGGATGGGTACCAGCAAAGTCTCAAAAACCACGGCTGCCCTATCGTTCTTGCTGAATTGGAGAGAGACTTGGAAAAGTTAGGCATCGGGGCCCTCAAAACACCACAGAACTTCTGGGAAAAACTCAGCGGTCAGCCTAAGGTTCGCGGACCAGTACCTCGAGACGCAAAGCGTTGCTTGCAGGACTCACTTCCCAAGAGAGACGTCGTGTGTCGATTCATTCAAAGAGAAGCTGGGCTCGGGAGCCTCGGCCAACAGCGTTTCGTTGCGATCGCTCATTGTGACGGTGGATATGTCGCCAGGGAGGCAAAGCGCGTAGTTCCTTCTGCAAGTCTTTGGCTTGAAGGACGAATCAGTTGTCGCCAGCCGTATTATCAAAAAGCGATGACATCAGCGGTGAGATCACAAGACCCGTATCAGAGAATCTGGAAGTCCTGGCTCTTGCGGCGGCTTTCGCCAGATTCTAACCCCATCAAGGTCGATGAACTATCAGCGAAGCGCGACGAAGACACGTTGCTTCACGCAATGGGCAGTGAAGCTGCGAATGTTCATTTGGGGCAACCTCGACGAGCAAAGGCAATTTTGAAGGATTTAAGAAATAGGAATTCCAATTGGCTTCATGCGGCAGCGCGCCGAATGGCAAAGATCACATTCCGCGACTGGAAGGCGTACTGCACTTAAGCCGCGTTCGGCGCAACGACTTCCTGTACAACACTCCAATTGAATTCTGATTTTATGGCACCCCTCACCAATGACGTTCACGTATCAAATTGGTCCGATCTGCAATCGAGGCTGTACGAAGGGTCATGGCAAACGGAATTAAAGAGTTTCCGATCGCCATTCGCATTCCGAGGGCTTTCCGACGCCAGGGCAATTCCAGAGACAACCTTGACCAGACTGGGAGGAGAATATCCACGCCGAGAGCAGTCGCTCTTAAGAAATTTTCGAAAATACGCTCATCGTGGCACGACACAACCTGATTCAGTTTGGAATTGGATTGCTCTCGCGCAACATCACGGCTTGCCCACGAGGCTTTTGGACTGGAGCTTTTCTCCCTATAGAGCTTTGCATTTCGCGACTGTTAATCAAAGTGAGTGGCGGAATGACGCGATCATCTGGTGCGTAGACTGCGTGAAAATGAAGAAGCATCTCCCCGGAAGACTTCGGAAATTGCTTCATGAAGAGGAGTCTGATGTGTTAACGGTGGAAATGCTAGATCGGGCAGCACCGACATTGGCCGCGTTTGAACGACTGTCTCAAAAGCCGTTTGTCGCCCTCTTTGAACCTCCGTCGCTGGACGATCGAATCGTCAATCAAGCGGCGTTGTTCTCGGTGACTTCTCGGGCGAATATGAGTCTCAGTGCGTGGTTGAATGACCACAAAGAGCTGTTTCATCGAATTCTATTCCCGGCGAGGTTGAAAGGAGAAATTCGAGACAAGGTGGATCAGGCAAACATCAACGAGCGAATTCTATTTCCCGGCTTAGATGGCCTGAGCCAATGGCTGACGCGCTACTACAGCCCCGGATTAATTGAAAAACGCGTTATCCGAGACCGACCTGCGAACCGTAAAAACATGATGAGGGTACGCTCGGGGCGGGCGAACTCGTCCCCCGACCCTACTGTCGGCAGAGTTGGCCGATATCAAAACATTCCATAGTGAGCGTGAACTGTTAAGGTTCTCTGGATTGTTCACGACACCGATGCAGAAGGAGTTATGCCCCTATTATGGAGAATCGACGCTCGGCTACGGAAATAAGGAAACGAACGAAAAGAGTTTCATCCCGCAACAATGCCAAGGGCGAGTGGAACGGAGAGGGCAGTCATGAAACTCATGACAACCGCCTCTGCTCGTCACGTCCACCGAATTGAACGGTGACGCTTTGAGATGTTTGTGCATCCAACCGTCGTCGCAAAACCATTCAAGTGCGAGGAACTTATGCCGGAGAAGGGATTAAAAGAACTGTATATAGATGAAGTCAAAGACTTGTACAACGCCGAAAACCAACTGGGTTAAGGCCCTACCCAAGCTGGCGAAAGCGGCTGCGTCAGAAGAACCGCGCGCGGGATTTGAAGAACATCTTGAGCAAACTAGGGGGCATGTGACCCGTTTGGAACAGATATTCGAATCGCTGGCAGAAAGTCCCAAGGGCAAGAAGCGCAAGGGAATGGAAGGCTTGGTTGAGGAGGGCGCAGAGATTATCGACGAGGATCTTGAGGTCAGCGTCAAAGATGGCGGCCTCATCGGCGCGGCCCAGCGAGTCGAACATTATGAGATTGACGCTTACGGCACCGCTAAGGCCTTCGCCGATACCCTGGGACACTCCGAGCACGTATCCCTCCTCGAGGAAACACTGGAAGAAGAAAAGGAGACTGACGCAAAACTGACGGGTCTCGCAAAACAGATTAATGTGCAAGCCGGTAAGGTTGCGCAGGGAGAATCAGCGGGAGCGGAGAAAAAGGGCAAGCGGGTCGCTTGATTTCTGGCTGGATTTCGCATGGACGAGGCCCGGAGCGTGAGGCCCGGCCTTGTCCATGGGCTCTAATTGTGGTGGGTATGCTCGAATCTGTAACCCGACCTTGGGCGGTAGGAGAGTACAGCGTGAGACATTCACCAGGCGCATTTTGATGGGAACCGCGGCGGAAACACTCAAGCCACAAGGACAAGAGACGCATTTCGCTGCCAAAGGTACACGTCGAGGTGCCGCCATAGGTCTTCTCCAGAAGCTTGGCCCCGGGCTTATTACAGGCGCGTCCGATGATGATCCAAGCGGAATCGCGACCTATTCGCAGGTCGGAGCTCGATTCGGCTATGGCCTCCTCTGGACTATGGTCCTGACCTATCCGCTCATGGCCGCCATTCAGGAAGTCAGTGCGCGTATCGGACGGGTGACGGGAGTCGGTATCGCTGCCAATCTTCGGAAGAACTATCCGAAGGCACTCCTTTATTGTGTGCTTTTCGTGGTGGCGGTTGCCAACATCTTCAATCTGGGGGCGGACATTGGTGCGATGGGAGCCGCGATGCAGCTGGTTCTGCCGAAGACAGCAGGAGTTTTCACTGTGGTTTTCGGGGTTGGCTCGCTGGCCGGCGTAATGCTGGTTCCGTACTCGAGCTATGCGAAATATCTGAAATGGCTCACGCTTTCCCTTTTTGCATATGTCGGAGTAGTGTTTTTTGCCCACGTTTCGTGGCTGGCTGTTCTCCACGCGACAGTGCTTCCGCATCTTGAGCTGACAAAGGAATACCTGACCGCTTTGATCGCCGTGCTGGGTACAACGATCAGCCCCTACCTTTTTTTCTGGCAAGCGTCACAGGAAGTCGAAGAGGTAAGGAACAATCATGACGAGAAGGCACTCAAGCGTGCACCGTCCCAGGCGGAGGAGCAACTGGGACGCATCCATGTCGATACTTATCTGGGCATGGCATTTTCCAACGTCGTCGCATTTTTCATTATCCTGACCACCGCAGCCACACTTCACGCCCACGGGATCACCCAAATTACGACGTCCGCGCAGGCGGCTCAAGCATTGGAACCGTTGGCGGGACGATTCGCCTTCGTGTTGTTCGTATGCGGTATTGTGGGCACGGGGCTTCTAGCGATGCCAGTACTCGCCGCATCGGTGTGCTATGGAGTCGGCGAGGCCTGCCGCTGGAAAACCAGTCTTGAGCGCAAACCCGCAGAAGCAATCCGATTTTACGCTGCGATCACGGTTGCAACGCTCATTGGGCTCTTGCTTAACTTCATTCACATCGATCCGGTGAAGGCGCTGTTCTGGGCGGCGATCTTGAATGGCATCGTCGCCGCGCCCCTGATGGCTGTCATCATGACGATGGCCTCGAATCGGAAGGTCATGGGCAAGCTAGCGATCCCCTCGTATCTCAAGGCTACGGGCTGGGCTGCAACCGCTGTAATGTTCTGCGCGTGCATCGGCGTGATCTGGACATGGAAGTAGCAATTTGGAAGCGACATGAGGATGACCATGCGCGCGACTTGCAATTTGCGGAACGCTGCTGGTGTCACAGCACGGCAAAGGGGAGGGAATGGACGAACTCAGACGTTTTCGTGCGAGTGCGGTAGTTGATCTGGAGAAGCCGGACGGTCACCCAGGAATCCGAGCGGCTCCGAATCTGCGCTTCTATCGAAAGTTTGCCCGACGACTTATCGCCCAATTGGCTTGAGCATATTCTTGCTGTTCTTGATTCCTGGAGTGCGGCAGAAGACGTAGCGGTCTAAGCAGCCGGATTCTTCCGAGCACTAGTTTCCGTGTCCGATATTTGTGCTGCCAATGGAATCGACACGGTTATGGCCGTGCCGCCTCCATCAGACTGAATTTCAAAATTCCCACCTAAATCGGTGACACTCTCCCTCATCCCACTCAAGCCGACTCCGAAGTGATTTCCATTTATCTGAGATCTCTGGATCTCGGTCGGCGTCCCGCGTCCAAAATCTCTGACTGTGAACACAGCTTGATGTCCATCAGCTTTCAGGCTGGATTTCAACTGATGCACTGCCCGAGTGGCGATGAACATTCGTGAGACTCTCTTGCAAGATGCGAAACAGAGCAATCCTAGCCAATTCTGGCAGCCGATCAACCCCATCTGGCAAGTGCAGCTTCACGATGATTCCGCTTCGTTTCGCAAATTCATCTGTGTACCAGCGGGCTGTGGCGGCAAAACCAACCTCGTCTAGTAGTGGAGGATGTAAGAGACATGACAGAGTACGAGTTTCGGCAATGCTTCTCTCGACCGATTCCAAGGCGGCGGACAATACTTGGTCTTTGTTCGGCGTATCGGAACGACCCAGCGCTTCCAAATTCATCTTTATGCTCGTCAAGTACTGTCCCAAACTGTCGTGAAGATTGCGTGCAATTCTCCTGTGTTCCTCATCTTGCGAGTGCATGAGCTTGGCGGAAAGATGTCGGAGCGCCGCGGTGCGGGTTTGGACGACGGATTCAAGCTGTTCGTTTGCAAGTCCTTCTCCCGCTATGATGAGTAGCCGCATGATCGTGTTGCGATTCAGGCCAGTGAGCCGTTCTGTGCTGCGAATCGAGCAGCCTTCCGGAAGACAATGCAGCGCACGTGCTGCCGCATCGGGGGTTGCGGTCATCGTATCCCGCGTGAGTTTGTCGTGGGGTTCGCAGAAAGGGGATTTGCAGGATGTGCAACGCCACCGTTGAATACGGCGTTTACCGAAGTAACCGAATCGTTTGCAGGTTTGGTGCGGGCATTTGATGCAGGTCATGGGTTTTCTCCGCTTGATTTCTCTGCGGAGCTAAGCCACAATGAGCTTGGGTCTGATTCGTGGATGGCTCCGCGATTCGGATTAGCCCTGCCGACTGCTTCAACAGGCGACAGGGCCGTTTCTTGCTACTTACTTAACTGGTGGCGGTCTGCCCATGTGCTGCTTCCTTTCTGTTTCGACCGCTCAGTGTTCCAAGCACTGAGCGGTTCGTATTTGCTTCCAAAGTCATCTTTTCGTACCTCGCCCTTTAAATTTTGCGCCATCCCCCAGCTTTCTCACGGGATCGTCAACGACCAGTCCGGCCCATTTATATTCCGACGCTCCTGCGGGACGCTTCTCTACGACAACCTCTCTGCCATCGACAAGTCTATTGACGGTCGTCGTAATCGAGGCAGTAGGCGCTTTATATTTGTCGAGCGGAAATCCCAACTCTTTGAGCGCTTCCTGAATCTCTGCGAGAGTCATCCATTCTTTGCGCGATGCCCTCAGAGCTGTACGGCAAGCGTCACTCAGACCACCCAAACCGAAACCCAAAACTTCAAGCACGTGATTCGCCGGGGGAGAGTATTCGTTCTCGTTGCACAATTCGGACAAAGCAGCGACCTTGCGCTTCTGTCGAGCGATTTCGATCTCAATACGCTCTCGCTTAGCAAGGAGAGTCGCCAACTCTTCTCTAGCCTGATTCAGATCGTTTTGATAATTCGTCACCATAGATAGGAGGGCAATACGCTATGTCTAGGACAAAGTCACTACAAAATGTAAATCCCGATGCAAAAAATGGGACCGCAATGCAGGACGCTCAATCGCTATTGGTAAGAGTCGAAGATCGGGCAGCCAGACTGAAAGGAGCGATCAAGATTATCGTACGTTCGCATCAACAATTAAGCGTCGTTGTATCGGAGCGAGTCGATCGGGACTTCAATGTGCCGCGCAGAGCATGCAACACGACGATTGCGCTGTCGAGAGCTTGCTCCTCCTCGAAATTGTCTCCGCTCATCTGGAACAATTCTCTTGCGCGCTCGACAATTGTCTTTGTCGCTTCCGCGATACGCCCAAGCTGTCTTGCCGAGTCGCCTTCCACGATGGCTGCTCTGTACAGCTCTTGCCAATTGCTACTCTGAGGGTACTCATGAACAGGCGCATTCATCGCTACCCCTGACCTTATGCGACCAGCCGTTCGGCTGGCGCGAATGTTCTTCCAACAACTGCTTTTTCTGTTGCGATGCCTCGATTGAGGAGTCTCGCGAGTGCCGAGATCAAAGCTTCGGGGCCATCCGTCTTCTTTAGCAACTCATCCGCATACCACTTGAGAGATTCGGGTATTTCGTCAAGGGAGGAACTCCATAAAACCACCGGCAGCTTTGGTTGTTCTTTCATGAGTATCTGCGCAATCGCATTTCCGTCAATACCCGCTCGAGATCTGGAACCGACTGCGCCCATCGTGCGCTATGAACATGCCGCTCCTGACGATCTGCTCCACCTCGATATCAAGAAGATCGGACGTTTCCAGGCCGTCGGTTGTCGCATCACCGGCAACCGACGCGGCCGCATTCATCGCGCCGGCAGGGAGTACGTGCATGTCGCGATCGACGACCACTCCCGCATTGCCTTCTCTCAGATCCTGCCCAACCAGAAAGCTCCCTCCGCTGCCGCCTTCTTGCAGGCTGCCGTTGACTACTATGCTCGACTCGGCATCGCCATCTCCCGCGTGCTCACCGACAACGGTCCCTGCTATCGCTCCGGCCATTTTCGCCAACTCTGCCAGTAGCTCGGTATTCGCCAGCGCTTCACTCGTCCTTACACTCCACGCACCAACGGCAAAGCCGAACGCTTCATCCAGACCGCTCTGCGGGAATGGGCCTACAGCCGTTCTTACGACAACTCTCAGGCCCGCGCCCTCGAGCTGCCGTGCTGGCTCCATCAGTACAATTGGCATCGCCCGCATGCTAGTCTGGATCACGCTCCGCCCATCAGCCGTTCCGGCCTCGACCGGAACAACCTGTTGACACACCACATCTAGATCCTAACCTGAAACCCGACTATCTGGATCGACGCCGCGCTACAGCGGCAGCGTCGATCCTGCCGCGCTCCAATCTGCTCGTGTCTGTGAGAAACCGTGAAAGGCCGCAAACCGCCAAAACCGGCCCGCTTGCCTGGTAAGGCAATTAAGGACCCAAGCGAACTCGTAATGCCGGGATTCGATCTCGACGGAGACGAGCTTGTCGCCATGCGCGAGCGCCCGACAGAGAATGGTCAGGGAGCGATACTCGGGCGTAGTTGCTCTTTCTACACTTTCAAATTTGATTTCATTCCCGGATAAACAACCCACACCCATCCACAATCTGGCGTGTACGTGATCTCCGTACCCGCAGCCGCAGCACCAGAGAAGAAAAACTCTCTTCGTCGATAGTGCGTCCATAGGGATCAGCTCGCCATCGCATGGGAACTCGGGAAAGAGACTGCTGTGTAGCACTTGGCTCCCGCGTTAGCTCAACAGTCCCGCAAAAAGCCGAACGACGGGAGAAGCACAAATCCTTGCGGGATCGAGCGAGGCCAAGTGGAACGCGAATACCGTAGCATCGAAACTTGTTTGCGGACGGGCGAGTTTCCGTTTGTTCCGTATTCGTAACAGAGATTTACTTCGGCAAGTTTATATTTCCGTGATCTAGATCACATGAGGGGGCGGCATCGTTCCTGGAAATCTCGACCAACGGCTCGACGAACTCAAAGCCATGACGGTAGACAGTCCTGTGTCGCACAATGGCACGGACACGCTTGGTGCCAGTCGGCAGTTTGATTTGCAGTTCGACTTCTGTGCCCACATTTAATTCGACAGGAATGATCGCCGCCACCCCTGATTTGCTAATGTCCACGGTCCGCCCTGGTATCGTCGCACCGTTTGTAACAATTAGGACTTCGACTTCGAGTGTAATTCTCGGGTGCCGCCGTTCTTGTTTTGTTTCCCATAGGTGGGTCACGGTCTGTCTCCTAATTCCTATTCCGCGCGACTACGCTGAACGTTTCCGTTTAGCTTCAGTGATCGTAGCGCTAGCCGTTCTCGCGTGGATTGGGTGAGAATATTCCGGCGTGGGAAGGAAGATCGGACGGTGGTGGCGGAGTTCGCATTGGTGGCACCTGACAAGTCGAAGAAGAAACAATCCGCAGATTCGACCCAGCCAAGTGAGCGGTTCAGTCCGCGAATGGAACGATTCATGATCGCCACAGTAAGGACAGCCGTTCAGTCCAAGTTTCCGCAACCAAGCCAACTTTCGTTCTTCTTCGCTCAGCTCTTGCTGTTCGCTTGACATTTATGCGGAGCGTTTCCGTTCTTGATCCTTGCTAATCCGCTGTTGCCCGAGTGAATTCAAAAACTTGTCGGCCTCCTCTTCGCTGCAATGTTTGACATCCATCACGAGCTTCTTAGCTTGCTCTCGGGTCATTTTTGTTAAGGTGGGCGGGGAATAAGGCTTTTTTGGTTGGTCTTGCAATCCCATTACCGTTGTGGCCTCCTGACTGGCGAAAGCTTTTCACAGTTCCCACTCGTAATATCGCATCTAAATTTTCTGTTACGAAATCCGAATGTAGCCTGTCCGACAATCTTCAATACCGTTTTGGATGCTTTTAGCGACCCTTCCGATGCTCCGGGCAGACCCGGAAGATCGCGGAGAACGCAACCGTTGTAGAATTGCCGAATGCTAAAGCCCCTCGACATAATTGCTTTCCTGTCCTCCGCTGCGATGGTCGCTCGTGGGGCTAAGACCTACCCTCCCGAAACACACGTCATCGATCTGGCAGAACTGCGGCAGATTATTTTCGAGATGCAAGAAGAGAGTGAGCGGGAAGCAGGTTAGCGGCAGCCCCCGAACAGATGAGCAACAACAACAAGATTAACATTCTCATGGTGGACGATGAGCCCGGCAAGCTGCTCAGCTACGAGGTGATGCTACGTGAACTCGGGGAGAACTTAATCAAGGCCACTTCCTGCACTGAAGCACTCGAACTCTTGTTGAAGACGGAGGTAGCCGTCATCCTGGCGGATGTCAGCATGCCAGAAATGGATGGTTTTGAATTGGCCGACATCATCCACCAGCATCCTCGATTTCAACAGATTCCAATCATCTTTATCTCTGCGCTGCTCCTGACCGACGTTGACCGTTTGAAAGGCTACCGGGCGGGAGCAGTGGATTACATTTCTGTACCGATCATTCCCGAATTGTTGCGTGCAAAGGTTTCAGTTTTTTCTGAGTTGCATCGTCGGGCTCAACAGTTGAAAACCCTCAATGCAGAACTCCGCCGTCTCTCTAGTAGTCTGATCGCCATGCAAGATCAGGAACGTCGCCGCATTGCACGTAACTTGCACGATAGCTTAGGTCAGGAACTTGCGGCTGCAAAAATGGCCGTTGACGGAATTGTCCTGCGGGACCCGGCGATTAGTTCCGTGGGCAAGACGGCTGCCACCGACGCGAGTGCGATGATCGATCGGGTCATTCAACAGGTCCGAAGCATTTCTCATCTCCTCCATCCACCGTTGCTGGATGAAGTTGGACTCGTCTCTGCCCTCAGTTGGTTGCTCGAAGGACTCACAAAACGCAGCGGTATCGAAACTTCTCTTGATGTACAGCCACCTGAGTTCCCGAGGCTTGCGCCTGAATTGGAAACGGCGGTATTTCGTGTCATTCAAGAAGCTATGACCAACGTGCTCCGCCATTCAAGCGCCAAGAATGGCTGGGTCACTCTAAAACGGCAGAACGATAAATTAGTCATTACGGTGCGTGACGACGGCAAAGGCATTGCCAAAGGAGTCGCAGAGTTTCAGTCTCGTTCCATTGGCGTGGGTCTCGGAGGGATGCGACAGCGCGTCAAGGAATTGGGTGGCAGATTGCGTCTGGAAAATACTAATCCCGGAACCCGGATCGAAGTCACAATCCCGTCCGCCGATCAGACGACAACTGGGCAGATCGGAGAAGGACCAGTGGACGCCTCGAGCTAGAGCTGCCAGGAAATCAGGGGAAAATTATTTGGATGCGACGACCCGAAGCTTCTCTCGAAGCTAGGCGTCGGGTCAAAGTCGGGTAAGAAGAGTTTCGGAATCGTGAAATCGTGTGACCTGCGTAACATTCCTCGTGTACAGCTTTTCCATTCTCATCGGTTGTGGCCATTTCTAGAGGAATGGGCCTACCACAGATGCAGCATAATGCAACCTGTTGCGACGCGTATTTCGGGACGCCCGTCATGGCATGGTCCTCCTTACGGACTACGGTTTAACAGGCAAAAACGAGAACCCGAATGAATTTGCAATTTGGCAACCAATCAACGCCTGACCCGCAAATCCGATTCCTGCATGTGATCCCATACGCCGACAATAAGATGAAAAAGATGATTTTGCGCACGAACACTCTTTCTTTTCGGTTGTGGACAGCGAATATCTCAAATCGCAACTTGGTTCAACATAGTATCAAGGCGACAAAAACTGAGGCCAATCGATAGTTGGTCGGCAAACCGGAACCTAGCCACTTCACGGCTATCCGACATCGCGGCGGCTGGCCACTTCGCTCTTCACGCAGCTTGCTGGCGGCGACTCTGACGTTCGTTGCTGTCTGGCGGCTTCCAGCTTGCGGTCGCGCTCAGTGTGAATCTCGAACTGTCGGCCTGCAAGCATATCGTTGGGCGTCACATAGCCGATCGCGCTGTGCAGCCGGACGTAGTTATAACGGTCCACGTACTCTTGGATCAGGCGTTTTGCATCTTCGAGCGAAAGCGGCGTCCCCGGCCGAATGCATTCACTTTTCAATGACTTGTGCCAGCGTTCCAGCTTTCCATTCGACTGTGGATAGCTAGGCGAGGTTCGGACGTGCGTCATGCCCGAGATGCGAATGAACTCCTTGAAATCACGGGCAATGAACTGCGGCCCATTGTCCGAGATAATGCGCGGCTTCGCATCCGGGTACTTTTCCTTGGCGCGTTCGAGAAGTACTTCGACATCCGCTTCCCGCATCGCAAATCCCAATGCACGAGGAATCGACTGAAGCCGTCCAGAACGCTGCACAAGTAATAGAACGTGCCGCACAGGTTGATGTAGGAAATGTCGATATGCCAGTGCTGGTGCGGTTGCAGCGGCTGCTCGAAACCGTTCCCCTTGCGTGACGGGTCGTCTCTTCCACCGCGATAACAATCCAGCGTGCTTCAATACCCGCCAAACGCTCGCCGGACTGACGGCCACAACGTCAGCGTCAAGCATCATGAACGTCAGCCGCCGATAACCCTCCAGCGGGTTCTGCAGGTGGAATCCCATGATCGCTTCCTTCTCCCACGGCTCCAGCCAGAAATCACGGGGAACCCAACCGTTGTGCTCGTTGACGCACCCGTACCGCTGCCGCCAGTCATAGAACTTGCTGGCGGTCACGCCCAGTCGATGGATGAACCGTCCGACGCCGATCTCGGTCTTCTTCTCCGACCAGCGCCGGACGAAATCCACGACTTGGTCCCGCACGTCAGGCGGCACCCAGTTCCCGGTCAGAGTTCCCCAAGACTTTTTTTTAGCGCGACGTGCTCAGCCATCAACTCAGCCAAAACCTCGTCCTTGGTCTGCACCTTCTTCTCCAAGAACTCTATCCGTTTCTGCTTCTCCTCGACCTGGCGGTGGGGACGTTCTTGAGACTGAAAAGCGGCCGCTCCGTTCTCGAACAGTTCCTTTTGCCAGCGGTAGAACACCGTTGGGCGCAGGCCCAGTTCTTCACACAGTTCCGAGACGGGCACTTTGTCCACAAGATGCCGCCTCAGGATGGCTACTTTTTCTTGCGGGGTGAAATGCTTCCGTTCCTTCCTCATACGTTCGCTCCGTTATCTTAACAAACGAGCGGCGTTCTCCATTTCCAACTGAGGCAGGAGACAATGGCTCCGGCGTGCAAAGCGTAATTGAGGCCGCACTCACGAAGCCACGGAATTGCTCGATGAATATCAATCTAGTGTGTGTGCATCGGCACGGCTCTAAGCGTATAGTTCTGGCATGTCAGGTCGCTTCAACTCTTTGGAGATACTGTTGGAGTGCCTGAACGAAATGGAAGCCACGTTGTTGGGAATGAAACAAATGCGGCATTATGTGGGCAACGGTCTGGGAAAAGAAATGCTGGAATCGCTGATTGAAGAGGCCGAAGCGCAGATAGCGGACATCAAACGTAGGGTGATTCAGTGAACACGGCAGAACGCAACTTTGTTATTTTAAAACATATGAAGAAAGTTCCATCATTGGCATCCTGTTCGCATTGCCAACGCAAATTTTTCACCCCGAATTCCTATAACAAGGATCCCGTCGGTGCCGAGCAGTATTTGCTAGGGAAATTTGAGGCTCACCGATGTGAGGAAAACCAGAACCCACGGCGTTCGTAAATCCACGACAGCGCTTCTTCCCCCAAGAGGCTCTGACATGAAAAGCGAAACAAAGAAACGGTTGCGAGGCCTGAGCAGTATTGAGAAAGAAAAAAGGCTCGATGAACTCAACAGAAAGCTTGCAGTCGCGCAAAGGATCGAGTCGAATGAATCTTTTCAAGAAGAGGCCGAGGAACGAGAGTGGTTGAAAAAGAAGTTGGGTTACAAACACTGAGTCGAATGCTCCAGCGATCCCTCGTCCGCCGGTCGTACATGCTTAACCTCCTTCTTCCTCACGATCTCCTTGCATCTCGAAGATAATCTGCGGGGTTCAGCCAATTCAATGACGGGTGTCTCTGGAGGGCAGGTCTCAGCCCTGCGGGACATCATCGCAGCGGAAGACAGCAAAGCAGTTGTGTCGAGGGGTCTTGGCATTCCGCAATTCTACAACCGGATGCGCTCTCCGCGATCCGGCTGGCTTGGTTGCGGACAGTTGGACTGAACGGCTGTACTTACTGTGGCGATCACGAATCGTACCGTTCGCGGACTGAACCGCTCACTTGACCGGATCGAATCTGCGGATTGTTTCTTCTTCGACTTGGGAGGTGCCATCCTCGCCCAATCCCCGCGAGAACGGCTGGCGCTAGGAGCACTGAAGCGAAACGGAAAAGTTCAGCGTAGCGGCCGCGGCAACGTTCGCTTTGTCAATTAATAACTTAATAGTTAGCAGGTTGCGAGGAGGAGCCTGATGTTGGGGTTGCAGCATGCGTCTTGAAATCACCAGTCCCAGCCGCATTCACAGCGCACCGAGTCGCTTAATCTCAGTTTCCTCAAGAGGACCTTGCATACGTCGCATGATCTCATCCACATGATCCTGTCTCCCACCACGGCTTTCGTGATGTCCATAGCAAGAAGAGAACCTGGGCTACGATCCGCAAATTGAGGGGAGGCTCCTCATCAGTGAAGGGATGGAGATTCAGATGCGGTTTACGCTGGGTACCGGTGCGGGTGGCACCGTGATTTCCGCCTCAATCGTTAAAGCACATAATCTGCTAAAAGCCGCAGGCGCCAAGGTGCCCAATGCCGGCAAACCCCAGGTGGGTGGCGTGGATGGCCTGGTCTTTGAGACGACAACCGCGAGGATTGATGCGCTCAAGCTGGAGATCTGGTGGTCGATCATCCCCTGGAGGCACTCTCAACGGACACCGATGGTCCTTTCGCCATGCAAGACATGGGGGTGAACCTGGGAGGCAACGTCCTTCGCCGTTTCAAAGTAATCGTCGATTACCCTCGGTCGACTTTTTTATAACACAGTAGTACTAGGTTGGCGATGCGAACACTCTCAACCTACCGCAAAAGTGGTCGCCTTTTATATTGCGTGTATGGTGGTTACGACGGTTGACGGATTGCTCGTCCTCCTCGTTGAATGGAGGCCGCGACCGTTGTGCAGCTTGTGTCAAGCAGCCTGGAATTACTTTACGTAATCCTTCTTTCGAATTGGGCGATCGCGCCACATTGTGAAGACCGCGCCAGTTCAAATTGGATTCTTTCGCGTCACGGCGATTGATCCCACCGAGCCGGTTGAAGAAGAAATCGTCAGCATGTTCAATCGGGTCAATGTCCCACTGGAGGAGACCGCCCAGGCACTGACGTCCGGCACGCCGAAGTAGCTGATAAATACAAAATGCGCGGTGTGATCCTCCACCAAACTGTTGAGAGACTGACCGAATGCCGACCCGCCACTCAATGCCCCACTTGCTGGATCGATGGTAAGCACCTGAAGGAGGCTGGCTTCCCAGGCCCACAGGACGCGTGTTTTCCAATCTGCAAAAAGTCGGAATATGCTTGCAGTAGGAAACGGCGATCCTGTTACTTGGGTCAAAGCGCCAGTGCCAGGAACAAGCGAGAATCCGAAGGTCACGCCATTTTCGTTACTCAGATACAAATATCTTCCCGTTGAGACCGGCACGGTCCCAAAGGAGGCGTTGGTATCTACGGAATAAGGGCTGCCGGGCACTTGGGTATTCAAGAATCCGCGGTTCGGGTCGGCCCTGAAGCCGTACGTTTCAAGGTTGGTGCAGTTGTTCGGCAAAGCGTTGACGTAAACGAATTGACCGGTGAAGTTTGTGGTGGCGCCGGTGACCGAAGCGCAGCCGGAGGACAGATTTCCGAAAGTGCGCGCCCAACCGGTCCATGTGAGTGCGCCACTCGAGCGATGAATTCGATAGGTCGCCAGGCCGTCGACGGCGGAGCCTCCGCCATATACCAGGTAGATGAAATTGCCGGCGGGATCCATCACAATTGAGGGCGGTCCCTGGTCACCTAGGGTCTGGTTCAGGGGAAATGGTGAACCCGGAATGGGGCTCAGTGCTCCATTACTGCGATTGATTTGGAATCCATAGATACCGACGTTGGAAGACGCGTACACGAACCAGCCGCCGGGATCAACGGTGACCGTGTTTGGTGCAGATTGCGGCGCAAATATGGGCGCATTGCCGCTGCCATTCGGATTCGTTAGAGTACCGTTTGACGTAATACCGAGTTCGACGATGCCAAATTCATTGGCTTGTTTGAGATTTGCCGCCCCGTAGAGGTACGCGTCTGAACCGGTAGTTACGTTTTCGGCAAATTGCGACTTGAAGATGTGGCCGCAATTATCCCAGGCTTGGACTGTGAAATTGTAATTGCCCGGCACGAGATTGACGTAGGCATCGAGCATGTTGGAATCAATGGTGTAGGGCGTAACACCGGAGGCGGTGTAGATTCGCAGGGCGCTGATGCCTCCGGAACAAGACGGACTCTGCGCCGACGCTGCAACATGGACTGGCCACTCGGCTGACGGCTGGTTGGGGAGGAACATGCTCACGCCTGCCGTGGAGCCTACGGTGAGGTCCACTGTAACCTTGGCGACGCCGCCACAGTTGTCCCACGCTTGCACTACCGTGCTGTAGCTTCCGGGCGCCAGCGTGATGAAGTGTTCGACATGCGCTCCGTTCGTGGTGAACGCGTTCACGCCAGGAGCGGTGTAGATACGCATCGCCGAAATCCCTCCAGCGCAGTTCGCGCTAGTAGCATAAGCTTCATAAAAAATAGGCGAGCCGGGTGAGCCGCCACTTTGGGGAGAAATAACGACTACAGTCGGGCTGGCGAAGGCGGCAATAGCAAGGAAAATCGGAACGCTGATATTGAGAACGGCCAATCGCAAAGGTGGGAAACGCTTGGGTACTGCCATATAGCCTCCAGGTGAGAACAGCGCGGAGTTATCGATTGTCTACGCCAACCCCTACAAACCAGGAAAGTTTCTCAGTGTACACAGCAAGATGCATTTTGTGGATTTTCTGTTGGGCGACATCGGGAATAATTCTTAGACGGCCCTACTCGGGGGTTCGCCAGAAATTCAGTGACCTCTACCGCGAACTTGAGGCGTCAAAAGATCCCTCGTCTGTCCTTGGTGTCTTCTTGGGAGGACTGCCAGCGGGTAAGAAGCCGCATTAGCGTCAATGCGTGCTATGGGGATTTTTCACCAGTCAGAACTGATCGTATGTGGCAGCGGTCTCGCCGGTGCAAAAGCTACCAGAGGGTTTCATCTCCATGTATTGACGAACAGGGACCCCCAAAAGGGAGCGGGCCAGCATGGTGCGTTCAAGCTCGGCGAGGCCAGTATCGGGAATCTGATCAATAGCTTTTCGAGTCATCTCCAGGTCGGCATTTACGCCCAGCGTGATCATGCGGCGGTATGCTTTAGCCGATGGCCATATTCCTTTCGGAAACTTCTCAAGAAAAGCAGACGAGAGATTCCGGTTGTAGACACCACTCGCTGCTACAAAGCCACTCTGCACGACGTCTGCGGCTGATTGCCGGTCCCCAAGGCGGAGGTAAAGATCGGCAGCCGTAGCCAGGAAGTCTATTCGGTGCTCCTCAGGGATTTGGTTTGCGAGTTCAAGCTGCTCCCGTAGTGCGCGACGGGCGCCCGTCGGATCGTCATAATAGGTGCAGCGTTCCGCTATGGCCTGAATGAGACTAGCACGAGGAAAAGTCTCTAGATAGCTGCACCACTGATGCTCCGCGGGACCACCACAGCTGAAGGGCTCCTTTCGCATAACCGGAACCGTACGCGCAAGTTCAAGGCGGTGAGAGACATCCGCCGGACATGTGCCTGTCTCACTCAGGACTAAGGCTTCGGGAGTACCCGGGTTGGCTGAGAAAACAACGGAGCCGGTCACACCAAGCGTATTCAGGTCTCTTGGAATGGTGAACTCAAGGCCCATGTCGAGAGAAGAAAGGTTCTGCGCTTCCTCAATGGCGTTGTAAAGCTGCAATCCTTGTGGCTTGCGGTGATCGACCCTGAGAACATTCTGTTCGGGGCGGAAACCCAGTACGTCCAGCGAAGCCAGCCCTTCCGGGTAGCGCTTCAGGTCTGCCGCAACTTCTAGGTGTCGCGAGAGCAAGCTGCCGGCACTATCAGGATCTTGATGCTGAATTGCTGTTGCGACTGCAAAGAGCTGAAAATCATAGGCGGAATGAAAACTGATGCTGTTTTCGCCAGAGCTTACACCGGCAGTTCCTCCCGGGTGCTGCCGCTCCTGTTCTTCTGCTTGGGCAAGCACAATCCCAATCGCCTGAAGCACCAGATGTGAGGGAAGCTGTTCGTAAAAACGAGCGATGAGATCAGCAAGCCTCCAATGAAAGCTCTCAGGATCGGGATGTGCCTCGTAGTACTGGGTCGCAGCTCCAAAAATCCGGTTGCGTTCAGTCTCGCTGCCCGGGGGAAGGCTAGCCAGAAGGTGGACCGTAGCATGCTCTGGTAGAACTCCACCCGCAAGGGCGGCGTCGAAAGCGCGAGCAGCCAGTCTGTAATCACCCTGAAAAAGGGAGGAGTTGATCACCGCTCCGTACAGCCGGTCTTTACTTTCGGATTCAGCGTTGGGGAGTAAGTCGAGAACATCGGTTGGAGAGAGTGGGAGAAGGTCGTTCAGAATGGCCTCTTCAACATACTTGCGAATCGCTGGATCGCACTCGTGAGCAGCAGCGAACGCCTCTCTGTAAGTCCGAATAGCACGAGCAGGGTCTAAGGCCAGCCATGCCCCCGCCGTGCGGTAAAGCAGCAGAGAACGGGGTCCCGGTTCAAGACCAGCGGCGGCCGATACGGCCTGATTAAGCAGTGGTCGTGCGAGGCTTTCGCGCTCCTGAAGGCTGAGTAGGGCGTGTTTCGATGCCTGCTCTTTCGATTGAGCGTGAGATAGGGGCGCCGCAGTCAGCAGGAACAGAAAAATCAGATGGTGCCTGTCGATAAATCGCAGGTTCCCTCTAAATGAAAGCATTAGTGTGCCTTTAGAGACTCTTCAGATTAACTCTTACGAACCACTTTGTTTGATTTGTTTTTCTCCCCGCAAGGTCAGTTTTATTCGTCGCCCGCATGGGAACGACAATCGTTCAGCCGTTTCTCTCTTTTTGAACGAATCTTCGGAACGCTCTTGCAGAAGGATAACTGACGTAATCAGACGGGATGAGAAGGCCGGTCTCCGGCGGGATGCTGCACGCTCCCAAGTTATCGACGTGCTCGAAGCACAAGAGATAAAGGAGAGGGGCAATGAAGAAGATTAGCACTGCTGCGGTAAAGGTGACGAAGAATGTTTCCCAACCAAAGCTGACGATCGGGCTGGACCTGGGCGAATCGCTCGAGTTGGTACTGCCTGCTAGACGAAGTGGGAGAAGTGCTGCAGGAGCAGAGGCTGAGTACGAGTCCGAAGACGATGAAGGAAGTGTTCGGAAGCATGGCTCGCTGTCGGATCGCGCGCTGGAGACGGGATGCATTCGCCATGGGTGAGCCGAGTGTTCAGCGAGTTGGGACGTGAAGTGATCGTGGCGCATGCGCGCAGCGTGCGCTTGATTGGAGAGAGTCGGAAGAAAGGCGACTGGCTGGATGCGCAGACGCTGGCAAGGCTGGCCAGGATCGATCCGCAGTTGCTGTGTCCGGTGAAACATCGCGGCGCGAAAGCGCAAGCGGATCTGACGGTGATCCGGGCGCGAGTTGGACTGGTGCGAGCGCGTACGGCGCTCGTGAACACGGCACGCGGACTGGCCAAGAGGTACGGCGAGAGGCTGCGCGGGTGCAATGTGCGCAATATGAATCCGGAGAAAGTGGAAGGGCTGAGCTTGGAACTGCAGCGGGCACTGGAGCCGTTGCTGGCGGGAATCGAATCGCTGAGTGAACGCATCCGCGAATGCAACGAACGGATTGAAGAGCTGGCCTCAGAAAAGTTATCCGCAGGTGGCGCTGCTGAAGCAGATCAAGGGGGTAGGCACGCTGATTGCGCTGACGTTCTTGCTGACGTTGCAAGATCCGCATCGCTTCCGCAAGAACCGCGACGTGGGCTGCTATCTGGGGCTGCAGCCGGGACGAAGAGACTCTGGTCAGAGCGAGCCGCAGTTGCACATCAGCAAAGAAGGCGATCCGTATCTGCGAACGCTGCTGGTGCAGGGAGCGCACCACATTCTCGGCCCGTTTGGAGCGGATAGCGATCTGCGGCGTTGGGGCAGGGCGGCGTTCCAACGCTTTTCCAGTTCGACGGCTACCAGACGGTTCTCCGGTTCCGTTGCCTGATATTGCCGTTCGATGCGGCTGGCTTCATAGTGCGCCTTCTGAAGCGCAAGCTCCAGCGACCGCCGCTTTTCATCGGTTTGGTTCTGACAATGATCCAAGGCGTCAATCGCGGCCTGCACACCCAGCGGGCGAAGCGCTTCGAGGACTTCGATGGCGACTAACTGGTCCACGCGCGTGCCCGCGAACGTAATACAACTGCGAATCATCTGGCGACTTCGATCTCCAGCGCACCAATAACGCGGCAACAAGCCATGTTGTTTGCTGCGAGTGTAAGCAACCTGGAGCGCGCGCCCGCAACGACCGCAGCGCAATAACCCTGCCAGCAATGCGGGACCGTTTCTCACCGCACCATTC
Source organism: Candidatus Sulfotelmatobacter sp. (assembly GCA_036269595.1). GTDB lineage: Bacteria > Acidobacteriota > Terriglobia > Terriglobales > Acidobacteriaceae > Sulfotelmatobacter. Next base: position 5,593 of record DATBEI010000158.1, on the reverse strand, counting down.
CCACTCCCCATGCGTGCATTCCATCCAGCGTTGGAGCGGATCTGTTGCTGGTTGCGCATAAACTCTTCCCACGTAATATACCCTTCGTGGTGATTCGGAATGGTGACTTCCCACTGCTCCAGCGGCCGAGCGTGGCCGCGTGTCTTGCGTGCGCGGCCGTCCACGATGGAAGTGCGAGTGTGGTTTCTTCCCCAAACGAAGACGCCAGCATAGGTCGGGTTTTTCAGGATGCCAAAGATACGGGGATAGACCGGCTCGATCCAGACCATCTTGCGGTGACCAGACTCACGCGAGAGTGCGGGAATCAGCAGTTTCTCGTCACGATACCAGAGCATGACTTGACGCACACTGCCCAACTCACGAAACTTGTGAAATATGCCGGCGATAGCTTCCTGGACCTGACGATCCGGTGTCTTCTCGATGCCTTCATCTTCGGTACGGACATAGCCGATGGGAACTTGGGTCAGCACCAAACCACGGCGCACTTTCTGCCGGTGCGCCTCCATCGCACGCTGTCGAAGCAAACTGATCTCGAACTCGCTCATCGTGCCCTTGAGGCCAAGCAGAAGCCGGTCGTTCAGCAGACTGGGATCATAGATGCCATCATGATCGATTACTAGCGTGCCGGCCATGGCGCAAAGATCGATCAAGTGGTGCCAATCTCGATTGTTCCTGGCTAAACGCGATGCTTCGAGGGCCAACACCGCGCCCACCTTCCCTGCGCATACTGCCGCCAGCAGACGACCGAAACCGGGGCGCTCAACCGACCCAGTTCCGGAGCGGCCCAGGTCTTCATCAATGACCACCACACGCGGGAAGCCGAGCGCCAGCGCGCGTTCTCGCAGATCATACTGGCGTCGCTGTCCTTCTAGGTGCGTGCGCACCTGCTGCATCGACGATTGCCGGATATAGACATAGGCGTCGCGCTCAATGTGACTCGGTTGGATCTTCTCGCTCATCGCAGTGTTCCTCCTTAATTATTATTATTAATAGAGTCATTAGCAGGGTCGATGCTCACGGCGGCCAGCAACAGAAGGGTTAGTAGTTCGCAGCAACGCTCCTGGACGGCTTGCGGCAACCCTTGCTGGTCAGGAATCTCCCAGAGAAGAACTCCCTGGCGGGATGGGCTCATCAGATGCACCTCCTGGCGAAGATGCTTCTGAAGCTACCGCGTTCGCAGGCGTAGAAGCGCGGGGCTGCGCATCGATAAGTTCGCGTAGAGACAGGAGAGCCGCGACCGCCAGCGTGGGACGTTCAACAACCCTGCATTCCATGACAGCGATCTTCATCCAGCATCCACTCCGGGATCAGAATCTGCATTCCACTGGGAAGCGCCACCTGTACTTGGTGCAGTCCGAAGGAGGAACACTTCCGCATCCTCGTTACCGTCACGCCGTAATGCGGATGGTAAGGATAGTGGATGGTAGCGGTGCTCAAAACATGGGCATTGTGTGAGTGCTTTGCAGAAGCCCGATGCTACCAACGTTGCCGGACTTCGGACATGGAACTCGCTTGGCCGCTTCGTTAAACGGGGAGAAAAAGGCATTTTCATTCTCGCCCCGATGGTCGGAAGACGAAGCCCGAAGGACGTAGCGACCGACGAGCCGAGTGAAGACGCAACCACGGAGGGTCAGCGGACGCTGTACGGATTCCGGGCAGTCTACGTTTTCGACAGATTATCTCGTGATTTGCGGCCGAGCCTCTGCGTGCTCGATGGATTCCGCGTGTGCCACTTTAGAAAGTCCCCTCGATAGCAGCAAGCACATCATCGCTCAATTCCTCTACTCTGTGCAACGCCTTGGTGCGGAGGGTGCGGGGGCCAGATATCGGCATCTTTTGTCCGGCAGTCTGGGGTCTGAGCGCGAACCCTGTTCTCGTCATTATCCGAATCGCATGTACGCAGCCTTTGTCCGTTGCTACGAGTGGATGGCCGCGTTTCTGTTTAACCAGATGAAATAATGCTAATGATGCTCGACATAGCTGACGCACTGCCCTTGATTCTTGAAAGGTCCGACAGGGGGACCGAACTTCAGGTACCCTCCGTTCTTGCACTCTTCTTTGCTCTTCGGAGCTTGTGGCGGGGGCGTGATGGCTAGTCCACTAGGAAGGAGGCCAACAGGAATGGTCGCAACCACGGTGTTGGTAGCGGTGTTGATGACCGAGACGGTGTTGTCGTGGAGATTCGTCACGTACGCTTGGGTTCCATCCGGCGTAATGGCTACCCCACGAGGAGTTCCTACAGCAGAAATGGTCACGATCACCGTATTAGTTGCGGTGTCGATGACCGAGACGGTGTTGTCCTCAACATTAGCCACGTAGGCTCGGGTTCCGTCCGGCGTGATGGCTACCGCAACAGGAGCTAAGCCAACAGGGATGGTCACGACCATGGCTTTGGTTGCGGTGTCGATGACCGAGACGGTGTTGTCCCCACTATTCGTCACGTAGACACGGGTTCCATCCGGTGTGATCCCTACCCCATAAGGACGTTCCCCAACAGGAATGGTCGTAACTACGTTGTCGGTCGCGGTGTCGATGACCGAGACGGTGTTGTCCAAGAAATTCCCTACGTACGCCAGGGTTCCATCCGGCGTGATCGCTACCCCAGAAGGACTTACGCCAACAGGAATGGTCGTAACTATGGTGTTGGTCGCGATGTTGATGACCGAGACGGTGTTATTCTCAAACGTCGTCACGTAGGCTCGGGTTCCACCCGGTGTGATGGCTACCGCTATAGGAATCGAGCCAACAGGAATGCTCACGACCACCGTATTGGTCACGGTGTCGATGACCGAGACGGTCGAGGTGCCGCCATTAGCCACGTAGGCTCGGGTTCCATCAGGCGTGATGGCTACCGCAATAGGGTCTAAGCCAACAGGAATGGTCACGACCAACGTATTGGTCGCGGTGTCGATGACCGAGACGGTCAACGAGCCGTTATTCGTCACGTAGGCTCGTGTCTGGGCCCGTGCCGTCGTTGTGCCTAATCCTACTGCCATTGAGAGCATGAGGAACGATACGACTGAGAGGTGCCACCAAATAGTCCTGTGCAACGGTTGGTAGGAAGCGCCTTTATCAGAAGGCTCACAAGTAGTGGTGCATGAGCTTTGACCGTTCACTCGCTTCATTAAACTTTGCTTTGTTCTGCATTTCATGCCTGCCTCCTCGGGTTTGTGCGAGTCGGAGTCGGAGCGGCCCGGCTCAGTCGGACCATTGCGAAGGACAAGATACAGCTGAGGACGTAAGTCTACACCCAAAGCGGTGCATATCAAGGGAGCGATTATTGTTGGCGAAAATATCGCCTAAGCACTCACGATCAACCGGGTCGCGGGCGTGGATTAACGAGCTTCGGACGAACGATCGGGACGTTCGTCAACAGTGTAGATTCTCTGATGCTCGCAGCTCACAGTTGTCCGACTTCAGAGAGCCCGTTCGATAGCAGAGGCCACGTCATCGCTCAATTCATCCGCTCTCTGCAAGGCTCCCTTGATCCTGATAATTTCCATCTCGCGTGCCGCCATCTGCCCGGCAGGTTCGCTGTGACCTCGCGCAGCCACGAGGCTGCGCTCGTGGCTGGCCAGCATCCGCCGAAAGATCGGTACAGCGCTTTTCTTCGGCTGCGCGTGCGCACAGCCGAGGCAGATCAATCCTTTTGGACAATGCTCTCCAGTGGGCAAGGCGCAGGGGTGTCCGTCGTAGACAAAGATGCTCGTGAAGTTGGGAGAGATTTTCTCGATTCTTCTGTTCAGCGGCGTGCGCTAGCAGATTCGCCCATCGGTCCTGAAGTTCATCGCTCTCTTCCATCGATGCGTTCTCCACGATGGGGAACAAGAGCTTCAACGGTACTCGCTGCGGGCGAACATCCATTTTCTGAAGACGCTCAATAGTGCGCCGGTACAAACATAGTTGTCGTTCTGCCCGGAAGACTCGTACGTGGTCTTTAAGCATCAGACCAGCTTCCTCGGCAGCAGGGCCCAAAAGGGACTGAAGCAACGCATTTACTCCTTTGAATGCCGCCGAACTGAAACCCTCGACGCCCGCTTTAACCAGTTCTGAATCATCCGCCATCTCGCTTGGGCTCCTCTACAATCGAGAACTTGTACTGGGAATCCACCACGCCCGCAACCCAGCGCTATGCCCCAGCAGCAGCCGCGAGTCTGTGTTTAATAACGTACTTATAGACGAGACCGCCAGGATCAGGTAATGAATAAACCTTCGGCAGAACGATCCCGGTTTACGCCGCCTCGTAATCCCGCCAGGTTCGGCAGGAAGGTTAAACCGTGAGTTAAAACTGGTTTCTTGACGCTCACTTGTGTAATGGCCTGTGGGTGTTGAAAAAGTGTCTGCTCGCACGGTTCTGTTGCGGTGTGGTGTAGGGACTGGCGGGTTCCTCTCTGGGTTCTAGTTGCTGACCGCCAGCGGTGCTGCCGGTTGGCTTAGGAAGCGCACCAGTCGCTTGATGTTCTGGGCCACCGCTGCCAGGAAGAACTGCTCCCGCACGAACTTCATGCGTCGTAGCCGCAGGCGCCGCAGCCCGATCTGGTTCTTGAGTTCCGCGAATAACGCTTCCACCTTCTTTCTTTGTCGTTGTGCCTTCGCGAACTCGGGCGTTTGCGCCAACTCCCGTGCGCGTTGTCGTACCGACTCGTGCATGTGAATGGCAAGATACTTGTATCGTCCAGTCGTGCATTGTGCTTTTTGTGAGCATGCTCCGCAGCGTTTCGCGCTGCCGATGTAGGCATGGGCTCGATTGCGAACGTTTAGCCCCACGTAGTTCAGTTGCTCTCCTGCAGGACAACGGTAGGTGTTGCTCTCGGGCTGATAAGTAAATCGCTCAGGGCCATAGCCGGGATTGTTCTTTCTCAGAGCACTGTCGCGGGTTCGCATATAAGGAGTGATGCTCCGATCCGCCAACCATTGCAAGAACTCCCCGTTCCCGTAGGTCGTGTCGGCCGCTACCGATTCTGGTTCTCGTCCTTGCCATTGCGTGAAGCGAGTGAGCATGTCCTGCGCGGCCACCGTCTCTTGACTCATCCGTGCCGCCGTCGCTTGGACTCCCACGATTACGCAACTGTGGTTGTCGATGAGATAGTTATCGTAGTAGCCCAGTCGGGCCGGGGTACCGCCCTTGGTGGCGTAGGTAGAATCCGGATCGGTGGTCGAAACCTGATCCTGCTGATGCACCGGTTCCTCCAACGGGTTTTGTTGCTCCAGTTCGACCAAGTACTGGCGCACGGTTTGGTTCACTTGCGCCGCTTCCCCCAACTGCTCGCGCGGAATGCGGCTCTCTTTCGCCGCATTCGCCTCTACAAAACTGCCATCGACCGACAGGTGCTTGCCCTGCACCAATCCCACTTCCACACACTGCCGCACGATCTGTTCAAACAACTCCTCAAATAACTTCGATTCTTGAAACCGTCCGTGCCGATTCTTGGAAAATGTTGAGTGATGCGGAATCTCCTGATCGAAACCCAAGCCCGTGAACCAGCGCCACGCCAGGTGCATGCGCAGTTCCTCCACCAGTTTGCGTTCGCTGGTGACGCCGTACAAATAGCCGATCAGCAGAATGCGCAGCAGCAGCTCGGGATCAATCGAC
>DATBEI010000157.1:0-8898 GCA_036269595.1 Candidatus Sulfotelmatobacter sp. | reverse complement strand
TCGATTGATTGTCATCCTGAGGCCGCGCTTTTGCGGCCGAAGGATCTGTGCAATTTGCTGGAGGGGCCGATGGTGCGGCAGTTGCAGAGGTCCTTCGCGTTGCTCAGGATGACAACGAAATTGTTTTTGGGTTCTCGCCTCTAAGGACGACGGGAGTTCTAGGGTCCGAGTTCTCACTTCTCAGGTCCGAGTTCTTAGTTCCCAGTTCTCAATAGTCGCGAACCACGACTGTGTACTTACTTAGCGGCCATCTTCACCGCGTGAGAGGCGGCGGCGTAGCGGGCGATGCCGCGATAGAGGGCTTCGGCGATTTGTTCGCGGTAGCCGTCGCTGCGAAGTTTCTGTTCGTCGGTGGGACTGCTGACGAAGGAAACTTCAGCCAGGATTCCGGGCATGGCGCTTTCGGTGAGCACCACGAATCCAGCTTCTTTCACGCCGCGATCGCGCAGGCCGGGATTCTGTGCAGAGAGCGTGCCATAGAGCGAACGCTGCACACTGGCCGCCAGGTGCCGCGATTGCTCGATGCGGTCATGCAAGTCGGCGGGAGAAAGCGTCGGAGTCATCGCCGGCTTCACGCTGGCCGCAGTCAGATGGGCGTCCACGTCTTTCCCAGGCTCTTTTAACCCAGGCTCTTTCGAACCAGCCTCTTTGGAGCCGGGCGCGGTGAAGAAGTTGGTGTAGTAAGTTTCGACGCCGCGCGCCGACGGCAGGTCGCTATAGTTGGCGTGCACCGAGACGAACAGGTCGGCTTGCGACGAGTTGGCGATGCTGGCGCGCTCATCGAGTGGAATGTAGTTGTCGTCTTGCCGAGTGTAGATCACTTCCATTCCCAGGCGGCTTTCGAGCAGCTTGCCGAGGCGCTGCGAGATTTCGAGGACCAGATCTTTTTCGAGCAAGCCGCGACGGCCGACGGTGCCGAGGTCCCAGCCACCGTGGCCAGCATCGACCACAATGCGAAGCTTGGGGACGCGGGCGCGCAGTTGCAAATCTTCTTTGGTGGGCGGAGGAATGACGATGGCGAGTTTATTTTTCTCCGCCTCAGTCGTATTCGGAAAGAGATTGACCGCGGCTTTGGGAGTGGCGCCGACCTTGCGCACTTCGACTACGAGTCGATAAGGATTCGGCTCCAGGCTCACGGAGAAGGTGGAGTTCGCCTTGGTTTCGAGGACAATGCGCGTCATGCCGGCGACGGGCTGCGCCATGCGAATGCGATTGACAAAGCTGTCGCCGACGTCGATCGACTTGGCAAGAAGGTCGGGAGCGAGTTGGGTGTCGCGCAAGTCGAAATAGATGCGGTCGGGGCTGGCCAATCGGTGCGCTTCGTATTGCACCTGGTCCTGGAGATCGAGCACCACGGTGCTGGCGTCGGCTGAGGTCCAGTGGCGGACTCCGGTGACGCGCGGAAACTTCGATAGCTCCTGCGAACTCGCAGCGGAGTTGGATGGTTCGTCGGGCTCGGTCGTTGAGTCGGAAGACGGGTTGCCGGCGGTGATGGGATTTGTGGGAGCAAGCACGGCTGGAGCCGCAACAGGAACGTTGCTTGTCGCGGTCGCGGCAGACTCGGCGGGCTTGAGAGGAATGTCGTCGTTGTGAACGATGGCGCTGCCCAGTTGATCAGACTTCAGCTTCCACCAGACTCCGCCGGCGAAGGCGGTGACGATCACGATGGCGATCAAAAGGATCAGCGCGATCGGCTTGCGAGGCTCTGCTTCGGATTTGCGACGCTCGGCCTGTGGTTTCGCGACTTTTACTTCGGGAGCGACTGCCGGCGCGATAACTTTCTCAAGCTTTGGCGTCGGTTCGGCTGCCGGTTTTTCCAGAATGGGTTTCGCAGGAGCGGCGGCGGGCTTCGCTTCAAGCGGTTTCTTATCCGCTTTTTCAACGACTGGAACGGCGCGAGCAGCGGCCGAGGTTAACGCAGCCGTTGCTGGCGTGGCGGCAACTGGAACGATTGATGCAGCCGGCGCGGGGACAGTGGTTACAGCAGGAACTGGCGGTGGGACGCGAGCGGCTTGAGGCGCTTCGATTTTGGCAGAAGTCTTTGCAGGGGACCCAGCCGGATCCAGTTTGGTGGCGGCGGCTTGTGCAGACTCGGCGAAGCGGTCTTCGTCTTCGGGCTTGAGCGCGCCTAATACCAGTTCGGCGAGCAACGTCAGGTTGCGAACGTCGGTGTCGTTGAATCCGAAGGGCCACGCGGAAAAGGCTTCCAGCACGCCAATCACGCGGCGGCGACCGCACAGCGGCACGGCGACCATGGAGCGCGCTCCCAGCTTGCGGCAAGCTTCCACGTTCACGCGCGGATCGGTTTCGGTGTCGTCGCAGTTGACGGTTTGCGCGGTGCGAAAGCAGGCTCCGGAGAAAGCGGAGTCGCGGTCGATCCGCGCGCCGATATCGGGGCGCACGGTACCGGCGGCGGCGCGCAGAACGATTTCGTTATTCTCCGCGAGCGCGATGGCCAGACCATCCGCGCCAGTGATGGCGATGGCGCGCTCGGCGACCAGCTGCAGCACTTCGCTGAGAACGAATTGTTCGTCCTTCTCGAACTCAGTAACAGGAGTGCCCGCATCGAAATTGGGATGTCGGTTGGCGAGAGCTTTCCTGCGGCGAACCTGCTCGTGCAGCGCCGAGAATGCCAGGAGCGCCTGCAACGCGTCGCGCTGCGAGGGCTTGGAGGAATCTTGCGCGCGGTAATCGGAAAGCGCGTGCGCGCTCTCGTCGCGCGGCCACGCCGGCGCACCGCTCCCGTTGAACGGAGTGGTTACGTCCATGTCCGGCTTACTGGTGGTCGTTGCCATTAAGGATAGTTCACTTGTAAGTTATCGGGGTTTGCGGCTAGTTTCAATTACCCAGGCATGACCCTTTGGCCATGTACTTTGGTAAGGCATCTTCTCACGCGATGGCGCGGCAGCGTGATTGTAATTTTTTGCTCAGCTTCGGGACGACTGGCGACGCCAGAGACGTAGTTAGCTACGCCTCTACGAATGGCATCTTTGCTGCGAACCAGCCTGGTTACTCAAAAGGCACTTCCTGAGAGCGGTAAGATTGACGGCACTGGGCTGGCCGGAGACGAATTCATTGGGCGGTGGGGTATGGAAGTTGGAGTAGCACTCGCGCGGCAAACGCGAGGCCAGCACAGGCACGAACTGCGTACGCTGAGCTACGCCTCGGTGGAGCAGGCGAACGGCGGGATCGTTCGCAACATCAATCATAGCGGGATCGGACTGCAGGTGGTGGCGGCAGTCGTTTCGCAGCAGCAGGTGCGCGTGCGTTTCGAGTTGAACCATCCGCGGCTGCGTATCGAAACGCTGGGCGAGGTCTCGTGGTCGACGCGCTCGGGACAGTGCGGCGTTCGCTTTGTCGATCTACCTCCAAAAACTGCACGACAGATTGATGAGTGGATTCTGGGAAACATGCTGGAAGGCGCGTGTGCGCATTCGGAGCGTGCGGGGTTTCTGTTTCCACGAACGGCGTCGATCTTTCAAGGCGCGGAAGAAGAGGATGATGGCTTGATGACTTCGGCAACGCCGGTCCTCGTCATCGAAGTGCCGAAGTGGGTGGATCCCTTGCAGCCGGTTCATGTGAACGGCGGTGCGGGTGCGGCGACGCAGAGTGTGTCGGCGACGTCGATTGGATTGGGCTGGCTGTCGCAGGCGCTTACAGGACGCGGCCTCATCTGGACGATCAACTCGCTTGTGATTGTGGCGGCGATGCTGCTCTTCGCAGTAGTGTTTCTGTCGATTGCCGGCGAGCCGCCGAAGTGGCCGGTGGCTACCGCAATCGGGTCAGCGATTTTTGTGGGCGCGCTGTATTGGGGATTCTTCCGACTGTTCGGAGGAACCAGCCCGGGCGTGAGATTGGCGCGCTTGGCCGGATGGGATGTTGAGGAAGAAGAAGCGAGGGACAGTCGCTTTCGTTGAAGTGGTAGGATTCCGACCGGCCGCGTTAGTTGGCGAAATACTGCTGCGCCAGCCAGAGTTGCAGCGTGCGGTGCTGTTGTTTGGCGAGCTTCACGAAACGAATACCGAGATTGCCACGCTTGTCCTGCCACGCGATTTCGGCCCTAGCCTTTAAGCCGGTGCGAGCGCCGGGCAGGTCAAATGAGACCTGCAGGGACTTTGGGCTGTCGAGGGGATCGTCGGTGCGAATCTGCATTCCCCCTTGGCTCAGGTTGATCAAGATGGCGTCCATATTTTTGCGGCCGTTGCATTTGACCGAGACCGGGAGTTGGATGCCGGTGCGGTGGTAGCGAAGGCGTCCATCGAGGATCAGGTTGCGGGCGGCGGAAAGGGTTCGGACCGCCTGCTCGACCGAGATCGGCTTCTGAAACGCGAATAGCGCGCCCGTCTGATCCAGGGTGGACTGGCTGTGTTTGCCGCCCATGATCACGAGCGGAATGGAGTTTGGCTGGCGATCTACGCTTTGCAGTTCGCGCAGAAATTGGGAGCTGCCGTTGAGATCGCAATCCACGATGAGGGCATCGATCTTGGACTTGGCGAGACGCGTCAGCGCCCGCTGCGGCTCTTTTTCGACGGCAACATCCATTTGCAGGCCACCGAGGATGCATTCCAGAACACTGACTTCCTGCCAATCGCGCGAAACCACCATCGAGGAAAGCGTCATGCCTTCACTGTTATCGATGGGCGTAATACGGGATAGATAACCAACGTAACGAGCGGGTGAAAAAACGCCTGGATCGAATGGTGGGGGCCGTTAGGTGGTGAACTCGGCGAGAATGTCGCGAGCAGCCGCGGAAGGATCGGAGGCTTCGGTGATGGGACGGCCGACTACGATGTGAGTAGCGCCTGCGGCGATCGCCTGGGCAGGAGTGACGATGCGGGCTTGATCGCCCTTGCTGCTGCCGGCGGGGCGGATTCCGGGAGTGACGATGGCGAATGTGTCGCCGAGTTGGGCACGCAATAGAGGGGCCTCGTGGGCGGAGGTGACGATGCCTTGGCAGCCGTTCGACAGTGCGAGTTGGGCGAGGCGGAGCACGCTGTCTTGCATGGACTCGTGAACGCCGATTTGATCGAGATCGGCTGCGTCCATGCTGGTAAGCACAGTGACGGCGAGCACGGTTAATTCCGGATAAGGTTTGGCGGCATCCGCGGCGGCGCGCAGCATTTTGGCGCTGCCGGAGGCGTGCACGGTGAGCATGCTGACGCCGAGCTTCGCGGCTTCTGCCACGGCGGCGCCTACGGTATTGGGAATGTCGTGATACTTGAGGTCGAGAAAGACGCGGCGTCCGGAGCTGACGAGGTCGCGGACCACTTGTGGTCCGACGGCGGTATAGAGCTGCATGCCGACTTTGAAAGTGAGGGCAGAGTCGCCGATGGCGGCAACGATTTTTTGCGCGGCGGCACCGGTCGAAACATCAAGCGCCACGATGAGCCGCTGGCGCGGATCATCGTGGCGAAAGTTGTGGCCCGGATGGCTTACGCCACCCTTTGGAATGCTGGACGATGTTGTCGGCATCCCAGCCAGTGTAATGACTTTACGGGAGTTTCGCCAGAGGAGGATGGTTGACGGCGACGGTCTGATAAGACGGCGTTACGTCGCGCGGGTTGACCAAGTCCAGACGGACGCGCTGCAGCCCGCGATGCTTGAATTCAAGGGCTTGGGCGGCGCCGTAGGACAAGTCGATGATCCGGCCGGGGACGATTGGCCCACGGTCGTTGACCCGGACAATGACAGCCCGGCCGTTACGCAGGTTGGTGACCCGCACGTAGCTTCCCATGGGAAGCGTAAGGTGAGCGGCGGTCATGTCGTACATATCGTACGGTTCGCCACTGGCGGTCGGCTTTCCGTCAAAAATCTGGCCATACCAGGAGGCTGTCCCCACTTGATACGGTTTCGTCTTAGCCTGCCGGCGGACTACGGGTTTCGGAGTTGGACTAACTGGTGCCGCTGACGCCTCCGAGATGTTCGGTCCCTGAGCCGCTCCCAGGCAGACGATGAAAAAGGCAATCGTCAGTCCATGAGCTAAAAATCGTCGCATTCAGTTCTCCTCGCATACTCAAAAGTGCTTTTGGCCTTAAGGCTTTCGTACCTGCAGTTCAGTGATGCTAGCGGCATGCCAAACCCCTGTCAATGCGAATAAGGGGGTAGATGGATGACCTCCTAGTAATAGATATCTTACGTAACCTATTGTAATTTTAGGAAGATGCGAGGAAGACCCTTTATTCTCGGCAAGTTGCGTATTTATTAAAAAGTAAATAGCACGGAAGAGAAAGCAAGGTAGAAATTACAAGATCACTGGAATCAATGGCTTACAGGAAGTTATTTATCAATATACGTAGAATCATGTACTTAGGGCGATCGGTGAGGCGGGCGCAGGGAGAATTCTTTTTCCCGAAGTAAGGTCCCAAAGTAACTTTCTCTAGCAAACGGGGTGAGACGCTGTGGCCGAACCGCGTTACTATCGGACGCAGCGGAACCGAAGTCCATGGCCGAAAAACCACCTATCATTCTCACCATTGCGGGGTTCGATCCGTCCTCCGGGGCTGGAGTAACGGCCGACATCAAAACCATTGCCGCTCATGGCTGCTACGGCGTGGCTTGCATTACTGCCATGACGGTGCAGTCGACGCGGGGCGTGAGGCGCGTGGAAGCAGTTGATCCGGCGATGCTATCCGAAACCTTGGAGGAGTTGGCGGCGGACCTGGATATTGCGGCAGTGCACGTTGGGATGCTAGGAACAGCGAAGGTGGTCAAGGTGGTGGCGGACTTCCTGGCCGACCGCGCCGGGAAGAACAGGTTATCCAATGTTGTGCTGGACCCGATTTTGAAGTCCTCTTCGGGGGCAGACCTGCTCGATGCAGCCGGAAGCAAATTGATGATGGAGAGGCTCATCCCCCTAGCCGACGTGGTAACGCCGAATGTGGACGAGGCAGCGGCCCTGACTGGTGTGCAAGTCAAGGATCTGGAAGGGATGAAGGCGGCCGCCGCCAAACTGCACGAAATGGGGTCAGCCGCGGTGGTGATTACCGGAGGTCACTTAGACAAAGCCATCGACCTGTTGAGTTTCAAAACGAAGCGGGGAATCGCGCAGGAAATCTTCAAGGCAGAGCGACAGCGTTCGAACTCAACCCACGGCACAGGATGCGCGTTCTCAACGGCGATGGCCTGCCACTTAGCAATGGATCGAGGACTGGCGGAGGCTGCCCTGCTGGCGAAGACTTACGTCACCGCGGCGATTTCTTATGGGCACCCTCTGGGGCGCGGAACCGGGCCGGTTCATCACCTTTATCGGATGAGCCAGCAGAGAAGAGCGGCTGGATCGGGGAACGAAGGCTAGTGCAGTGAACCCAAGGCAGCAATCTATCGTGGGTTAATTGCCTGAGCGTTTCTTGAGAAGAATGCCGGCCACGAAGGAGGCGGTCGCCGCCAGCAGCCACTCCGCGCGATAGAACTGAATCGCCTGCCAATCCACGAAAGTCCTGACGGTAAGAAGTCCCACCAGCAGCGCGCCTGCGATGCAGGCTATTCCGATGATGAAGGCGACGAGCGACGCGGTAGAAAGGCCAATCCGGCTTTGGATTTCGTGAAAGTGTAAGTAGCGCAGCCAGGCAGGAAACTCCAGATGGGACCAGAAAAACTTGGCGTCGGAAACGAGCAAGTGGATCCGCCGGGCGATGCGCTGCCTGGTTCCAGCCAAGGCAGCCGCGGCGTCGTTTGAAGAGGCGCCGGCCACTTCCGGCCGACGCCGGCCGCAGGAGTGGCAAAAACGGGATCCCAGCAAAAATTCGGTGCTGCAGTTGGAGCAGGCTTCCGCCATCGTCGGGATGGTTTCGTCAATGACGAGTTCTTCCGGAACTAGTGGGGAGGGCGGCCGCCAGAACTCGTTGCGCGTTTCTTGAATTACTTCTGCCATGAGATTTCCTACAGCGTTATCCGTAAGGACAAGGGCATTCCAACAGCCAAAAGTCAGCTCCTACTAAGAGCCGCAAAGCCAAATACTTGCGCAATTTCAAAAATTTCTTGTGAGACGCTCGCAGGCAATAATTACGCGCGCAAGTGCGTAAAGATGCCCCGGTTACGAAAGCCGCGATACCGTTGAACAATCAAAGTCCAGATCGCGAATGAGTGCCACTGCTGCGGATTATAAGGTGCTTGGCTAAGACTGCGAGATAGCGTCGGGAGAACGTAGATGACGTTCTTGGTTCGAGTACAAGTTTGGGAAGGCTGCGGAATCCGGAGCGCTTCGGCGGCGGTTCGATTAAACTGGGGCAATCGAGCCATGATTGGAGAAAACAGAAAACATTCGACGATAGCTCGGCGGAGTGCCGTTAGGTTTATCCAGTTCTGCGGGTTGCTGGCTCTGGGGCTTGGGGCTGCCGGCCAGGTACGCAATCCGTCAGGAGGGGCGCCGGGAGCGGGGCGGGATGCGCAAACTGAGGCCGCCTTCGATCACTTTTACAACATGGACTACGACCGCGCCACGCAGGAGTTCGAGAAGATCGCGGAGAAGCACCCGGAGGACGCGTTTGCGGTGAATCATGTGCTGACTTCGGTGCTGATGCACGACCTTTACGAGACGGGAGCGATGAATACCGGGGATTACAGCAATGATAGTTTCATCGGCCGGCAGCCGCGGCCAACTCCTCCGGCGGTGAAGGAGCGGATTAAGGAACTGGTGCGGCGGGCGGAAGATATAGAAGCTCGGCAATTGGAGGCCAATCCGAAAAACGTGGACGCCCTTTATTGCCGGGGAGTCACGCGAGCGCAGTTTTCGGTATATACCGGCCTGGTGGAGCGGGCGTGGTTTTCGGCGCTGCGCAATGCCGTAGGTGCAAGACGCGACCATGAGCACGTGCTGGAACTCGATCCCAACTATGTGGATGCGAAGATGGTGGTAGGAACCCATAACTATGTGATCAGCCATCTGCCGTGGAGCGTGAA
>DATBEI010000152.1:0-11621 GCA_036269595.1 Candidatus Sulfotelmatobacter sp. | reverse complement strand
GCCCGGTTCGGGCCAAGGCCAGTGCATGGCCGAGAAGTACTTCAACAATTCGGAAGGGCGCGAAACCAGGGTGCTCCTTGCCTACGACTGTAATTCTGGCCGGTTGATCTATCTGTGGTCGCCAAGTTGCTGCTACGGAGTGATGACAGACTATCGGAAGTTTCACAATAAGATGATCGCCTATGCGACCAAGGACAATCCCATCAATATCCGGATTGATACGTTGAAAGATCTCGATTCTCCAGACGAGTCGCTCTTTGCGATCTCTCAACTCACGCCGGCGAGTAAGAGAGTCGTGACAGAAAATCTGAGCGAGACGGAGGTCCGGACGTTTCTAATTAGCAAGACGGAGGTTCAATGGCCTCAGGTCAGCAAGAATCCGCGTGAGAAAAGCATGACTGTAAATATTGTGGTCGGTCGCGACGGACGCGTAAAGGAGGCTCGAACTCATAGTCCGGTGGAAAACAAGATCGAGGACGCTGCACTGACCGCCGTAGAGAAGTGGACGTTTCAACCCCAAAACGTCGATGGAGTTCCCGCGCAAATCTCGACCAGCATCACGCTTCCTTTTCCGGCGGACTATCAAAAAGTGGATGTAAACCAACCGCAGGTCCGTCCAATGTTCGACCGGATGCGTGCGACCGGCGATTTACGAGTCGACGGCGCTCCCGCTTTCCACATGAACGCAAGTTTCCATTCGGCAGATGGCTCCGCGAAAGGCACGTACGAGGAGACCTGGGTCGGTCCCAAGAAATGGCGCAGAGAAGTTAACGTGGACGGTGCGACGGTTGTCGAAATGCGGACCGAAGATGCCTTCTATCGACTATTTCCCGGGAAATACGCACCGCGACTGGCTGACGATGTGATGGACGCGATCTCTTTCAATTTGCCGGGTGATAACGGAGCGGACTTTCGCGATCTCGATTGGAGCATCACGGACACGAAGCTTGGGAGTCTACCCGTGTTGAGGCTGTCAAATGGCTATATCAGCCCGCAAGGGAAAGCCGATGCGCTCGCGTCTTTGTACTTCGTTGAGGACAAGACCGCGTTTTTGCGAGGCCGCTACCGTTACTCGACGGTCACTGTTTTTAACGACCTGGAGCCGTTTGGAGGGAAGACAGTCGCCCGCAAACTGACGCTCGCCGGCAGCACTGGGAAGATAGAAATCGCGATTGATAAGTTGGAGGCGGCGACAAAAATCAGCGAAGGGGCTTTCACGCTTGCCGGAGTGAAGCCAGTTTACACCGCAGACGCGTTAGATGAGCGCTTCACTCAGCCGGTCCCTGTTTATACCGTCAAACCTTCGATTCCCGGTTGGCATGGACGCGTCAACTGTGCCGTGACAATCGACGAGCATGGCCACGTTCGTGATGTAGACGTGAAGGGTAATGCGGACGAGTCCGTCGTCAAACCCATCCGCGCAGCCCTCATGAACTGGGAGTACGAACCAGCCACAATCAACGGACATCCGTCCCTCGGCTTCATACAAGTGAATGTGGAGTAACTCAGATGCTATGTGAGTCTTAAGAGGGTATGAGATAGTTTGGGCGAAAGTTCACTTTTGCGCGACTGCGCTAAACGCCACTCTCGCAGCATAACTCACGATCTCAGTTAGTGCCTTGTGTCCCTTCCGCAGCCGTACACCATCTTCCGTAATCTCTCGCCGGCGCTTACCTCTGTGCGATATTCAGATTGGCCACTAGGTCAGCACCTGCCGAAGGCCACCAAAAATTTCAACGATCACCCGCATGACCAGGTGTCAGGCGTCAGCCGGGCTAGGCGCCACGCGGAGACCCAAGGAAGGTCACATGCTTCAATCGTCGGACTCCTTTAACCCCAAGGCCGGCACGCCGGCTTCCAACCCTAACGCCTACAACCCCATCAAGACCGTTACCGCTCCCGTGGACCAGGCCACCATCGGCCGCACCCTTTACATCAAGGGCGAAGTGAGCGGCTCCGAAGCGCTTTATATTGACGGCCGCATCGAAGGCAAGATCAACATGCCGGAAAGCCGCGTCACCATTGGCCGCAATGGCAAGATCGATGCCAGCGTGCAGGCTCGCGAAGTTGTGGTCATGGGCAAAGTGACCGGCAACATCGAGTGCAGCGATCGCGTCGACATTCGCGCCGAAGGCTCCGTGCATGGAGACATCTCCTGCTCGCGCATCAGCGTTGAAGATGGCGCCGCGCTGAAAGGCGGGATTCAGGTCCGCAGCAGCGAAGCCAAGCACAAAGATCAGCCGAGCCACTCCAAGCAGGCCGAGGCTCCCAAAGCCATGGCTGCCACCGCCAGCGCGTAGTTGGTGGAGGGTTCTCCGCGGAAAAGACGAGGGCACGCCTGCGCGTGCCCCGTATCTTTTTTAGCTGCATGGAGTTGTGGTTTATTGTACGTACAATCGGGTAAGTATATTGCGCCGGCGGCCACCGGGCTATCGCGAAAACCGGTCCGGCTCTTCGCCCAGAATGCTCTTTGCGGGGCCGGAAAGGGCCCTTGCTGCGACGATCTCACATCGAGGCGAGTGAGAGTTCATGCGCACGGAAATAATGCGTCCTGCGAAGCGCCAGAGGCCTTCTACGACTTTTCAATCACTTACACCTAGGCTCAGCGACTTACGAAAACTCGCCCGAGCGCCGAAGCTTGTCGCTCTGCCTTCTTCCCGCCAGTCCCATTCTTGCTGTAGGCAGAGACGTAGCAAGCTACGTCTCTACGATTCGATTAACCGGGTTCGATTGCCTCGATTGGGATTTACTTTTTTTCTGCAGGCTTGAAATCCAGCGAGGCGGAATTCATGCAATAGCGCAGGCCGGTCGGGGCTGGACCGTCTTCGAATACGTGTCCCAGGTGTGCGTCGCATTTAGCGCAGCGCACTTCGGTTCGCACCATGCCATATTGCGTGTCGCGGTGCTCGACCACGTTGCTGGACTCGCCCGGCTTGTAGAAGCTTGGCCAACCTGTGCCGGAATTAAACTTCGTCTGCGAGTCGAACAGCGGCGTGCCGCAGCACACGCAGTTGTACGTCCCCGCATCCTTCTTGTCCCAGTACTTGCCGGTAAAGGCGCACTCGGTACCCGCCTCGCGGGCCACGTGATACTGCTCAGGCGTCAGCTTCTGCTTCCACTCCGCTTCCGTCTTGGTAACTTTCTCTGCCGTTTGTTCGGCCATAGGTTCACTCCATTCTGGATTTGTTTCCCAACAATTAGATGGCGAAACACGTCAAAAGTGACAATGCTACTTCTCGATCTCGTCGCCGACTTTGTGATACTTCCCGCGGAAAAACAGCAACGGCTCGCCCTCGCGCGCGACCACGTCTTCGACCTCAGCAATAAAAATTGTATGGTCCCCGGCATCTTGCGCGGAATGCAGGCGGCACTCGAGGTATGCCAGCGAACCGAGCAACATGGGAGTTCCGTGTTTGGTGCGCTCAAATCGCGCCCCGGCCTCCTGCTCGGCATGTTCATGATCGCGCTCGGGACGAGCGTAGTATTCCGAGATCGCCCGCTGATTCTCGCAGAGCACATTGATCCCGAATCGCTTCTTGGCGTGCAGATGCGCATGCGTGCGCGTGGTGTGATCCACGCAGACCAGCACCAGCATGGGATCGAGCGAGACCGAAGCGAATGCATTGGCGGTCATGCCATGCACCTCGCCGTCGAGGTCGACGGTCACAATCGTCACCCCGGTGGTGAAACGCCCCATTGCCTTGCGAAATTCGGCAGTAGTCAGACTCATAACATGTAGGGGCGGACGCATTCGTCCGCCCCGCGAAGCGAAGCGAGCGTGAGTGTTCAAATCTCGGATGAGCCAATTGCTCGGCCCACAGGCCGCGTCCCCGGGGTTTCGTGGCTCAACTCACCGGCCGCTCACCCCACCCCGGACGAATGCGTCCGGGGCTACGCAATGCGTTACGGTTACGCAACCGCCTACATTACCATGCCGCATCGTTGTATGATTCGGTCAACGTGGCCATCGTCTCCAATCCGCTTGCAAGCCGCACGGCTTGCGCTTCCGCGCTGACCGAGGCGCAATGCGGCGTGGGCATTTCGCGTGAAGCCGCGCTGCAGTTGATTGCGTGCGCCGACAACGACCTTCCCGAACTGCTGGCGGCCGCCCGGGCCGCTAAAGAACGATTCAAGCCCGGCACGATCACTTATTCGCGCAAAGTCTTTCTGCCGCTAACCAATCTTTGCCGCGACTACTGCGGATATTGCACCTTCCGCCGCGATCCCGGAGACCCGGGCGCGCACACCATGACGCCCGACGAAGTGCTGGCGGTCGCCCGCGCCGGCGAAAAGATGGGTTGCACCGAAGCCCTCTTCTCTTTGGGCGACAAGCCCGAATTGCTCTTCCCCGAAATGCGCGAGACTCTGCGCCATCTCGGTTACAAGTCGACGTTGCATTATCTGGAAGCCATGTGCGAACTGGTGCTGCGCGAGACCAACCTTCTGCCGCATCCCAATCCCGGCCTGCTCAGCGCGGAGTGGATTACGCGCCTAGCTGCCGTCTCGCCCAGCATGGGCCTGATGCTCGAGACCACGAATGCTTCGCTGCTGGCTCCCGGCGCCGCGCACGACAATGCTCCCGACAAACTTCCGTCCAAGCGCCTGCGCACCATCGAAGATGCGGGTAAACAAAGTGTTCCCTTTACGACAGGCCTGCTGATCGGAATCGGCGAATCGCTGGAAGACCGCGTCGACACGCTGCTTGCCATTCGCGATCTACACCAGCGCTACGGGCACATTCAGGAAGTGATCGTGCAAAACTTCCGCGTGAAGCCGGCGATCCCGATGGCGCATTGGCCTGAACCCGGCCGCGGCGAGATGCTGCGCGCCGTGGCAGTAGCTCGCTTGTTACTCCCCAACATGAATATTCAGGCTCCGCCCAATCTCTCTGCGCCTTACTATGAAGAGCTGGTGGATGCCGGCATCAACGACTGGGGAGGGATTTCGCCGCTGACCCCCGACTACATCAATCCGGAAAAGCCCTGGCCGCACCTGGAACAACTGCGCCTGCGCACCAAGGCCAAGGGAATGCAACTGCAGCAGCGCTTGCCGGTGTATCCCGAATTTATTCCCGCTGTCTTAGCCAAGCCCGGACTTTTGTCGGAAAAATTACGCGCCGCCGTGGATCACCGCGGCCTGGCCAAAACGGAGCGGGCCGCATGATCTGCGTGCTCAGCGGCGGAACCGGCGGCGCTAAATTCATCGACGGGCTCAAGCAGGTCATGGCGCCGGAAGAAATTACGGTCGTGGTCAATACGGGCGACGACTTGCTGTGGTGGGGCCTGTACGTTTCGCCCGACATTGACTCGATCGCCTACGTGCTCTCGGGGATGTTGAGCCGCGAGCGCGGATGGGGCGTGAAAGGCGACACTTTCCTTTGCCTGCAGGCCATGGGGCAACTCGGCGAGCCCACATGGTTTCATACCGGCGACCGCGACCTGGCGATGCACCTGCTGCGCTCGCGACTGCTGGCCGAGGGCAAGACTTTATCTGACGCGACCGCCGTCATCTCGGAAAAACTTGGAGTGAAGGCGCGGGTGCTGCCCATGAGCGATTCGCGCGTGGAAACCCGCGTGGATACGCCCGTCGGAGAATTGAGCTTCGAAGAATATTTCGTGCAGCGCTGGTATCAGGATCCGGTGAATGCGGTGCGCTTTGCCGGAGCCTCCGACGCCGAACCGGCGCCGGGAGTGATCGAAGCCATCGAGTCGGCGGAGGCGGTGATCATCGCGCCGAGCAATCCCATCACCAGCATTGGCCCGATCCTCGCGGTGCCGGGAATTCGCGAGGCGCTGCTGCGCTGCCGAGGGAAAGTTGCTGCCATCAGCCCGATTGTAGGCAGCGCGCCGGTGGCGGGACCGGCAGGAATTCTGATGGCCGCGCAAGGGCTACCCTGCTCGATTGTGGGCGTGGCGCATGCCTATGAGGATTTCATCGACCTGTTGGTTTGCGATCACCGCGACACGCGCGCCGCGGAACTGCTTCGCGCCAACGGTCTGAACGCGCAGTGCACGCAGACCATCATGCGCACCGCGGAAGACAAGATGGCGCTGGCTCGCGATGTGCTCTCGTTCATCGCGGACGCGGCGCGCAGTGGCGACGAGCCTCAGGCGCACGGCGCCTTTCGGCGGTTGGATCAGCAGCCGTGATTCTCGTTCCTGTCAAAAACCTGTCTGGGGCGAAGCAGCGGCTGGCGGCGGTTCTCGACCAGCCATCGCGCACTGCTTTGGCGCAGGCCATGCTGCATGACGTGCTGACGGCGCTGCACGGGTGGAAGACGCGGCCGCCGGTCGCGGTGGTCACGAGCGATCCTTACGCGAAGGCGCTGGCGGCGGAATATGAATTCGAAATCATTCCCGACCAGGAGAATCCCGGCGAGACGGGAGCGATCGAGATGGCTACGCGGCTGTGCGTGGAGCGCGGCGCGGACAGCACGCTGGTGATTCCGGCGGACATTCCGGTGATTCAGGCGTGGGAATTGGAAGAAGTTCTGAAGCATGCGCCCGCTGAAGGCAGCGTGCTGGTGCCTGCGGGCGACGGGCGCGGGACGAACGCGGCGTATCGGCGTCCGCCAAATTTGTTTCCGCTGCGCTTTGGCAATGACAGCTTTAAGCCGCATCACGCCGCCGCGCAGGCTACAGGCAAACCGTGCGTAGTGCTGCAGCTTCCGGGAATTGCGGTGGACGTGGATAATCCGGCGGATTTGCAGCAGTTGATGGCGCTGCCGGGGGAAAGCCGGGCGCAGAGGTTGCTGCGGGAGTATGTTTCGATGGGCAAGTTGCGCACGTAGCCCGGACGCATTCGTTCGGGGGATGGGGGTGCGCGAAGGCTGGCGCAGTAGGGCGCTCGTCCGGGGATGGGGTGCGCGGTCGTGGGCACAGTTCAAAAACTGCGGGAGTATGCGTCCACCGGCGAGTATCACACGTAGCCTCGGACGCATTCGTCCGGGGACGGGGGTGCGCGAAGGCTGGCGCAGTAGGGCGCTCGTCCGGGGGATGGGTTGCGCGGTCGTGGGCACAGTTCAAAAACGCTCGCTTCGCTCGCGGGGCGGACGAATGCGTCCGCCCCTACGTGGGTCGCTCGACTGACAGCCGGAGGCGGCTGTCGCCGCATAAACTTTCTTCTTCTTCTTTTTTTATGCCAAGCGCTCGAATTACGCGAAGAAATATAAAACCCGCGGAACTTCGGCTGATTCCGGTTCAGCTCGCGGACGAAATTCGTGCTGGAGATTCGCTGGCTGACAAGCTTGTCGACGCGTTGCGGCGGGCGAAGCTGCGGCTGCAGGCGGGCGATATTCTTGTGGTGAAACATAAAATTGTTTCCAAGGCGGAAGGGCGCATCATCGATCTGGCGACCATTGAACCTTCGCCTGAGTCAATCTCGTGGGCGAAACAATATGCGCTCGACGCGCGGGTGATCGAAGTGGCGCTGCGCGAGAGCCGCAGCGTGATTCGGCGCAAGAACGGCGTGCTCATCACCGAGACGCATCACGGATTTCTCTGCGCCAACAGCGGCGTGGACGTCTCCAACGTCGACGGCGGCACGCACGCGCTGCTGCTGCCGGAGGATCCGGACCGGTCTGCGGCCAATTTGCGGCGCGCGCTTAAACGCCGTATGAGCATTACGGTTCCGGTGATCATTACCGATAGTTTTGGGCGGCCGTGGCGCGAAGGTTTGACCGAGTTTGCGATCGGGATTGCCGGGATGAAGCCGCTGCGCGACGATCGCGGGCGGCGCGACTCTCACGGCTACAAGTTGCGCGCCAGCGTTGAGGCCGTCGCCGACGAGCTGGCCTGCGCGGCGGGGCTGGTTTGCGGCAAACTGAATCGCGCGCCCGCGTGTATCGTGCGCGGATTTCGTTATGAGCCCGGACCTGGGAAAGCGAGCGACCTGCTGCGGCCTGCATCCACCGACCTGTTTCGTTGAGCGCGCTTCCTCGAAAACTTACGCTATTTGTTTCGACGAATCTGCCGCTACACTTTCGCCCCAAAACTTCCGCTACACTGTAGAGACGTTGCTTGCAACGTCTGGCCGAAACCGGCATAGTTGCCGCTGCAAGCGGAGACGTAGCCAGCTACGTCTCTACGAAAAATCAACATGCGCGAACTTACACGGACGGAACTGGAAGCTTTTCCTTCGCTGGAGTGGTCGGACGCGGCCGCTCGCGTTACGCCGGCGCTGCGATCATCTCTGGAAAAAATTCTGGAGACGCAGAACGGCGGCGACTTGTCGCTGGAAGAATCGTACGCGCTGGCCAACGCCGGGGGCGACGATCTCCTGGGCGTGCTGGCGGCGGCGAACCTGCTGCGGGCGGAGCTTGCGGGGAACATCGTTACTTATGTTGTCAATCGCAACATCAATTTCACTAACATTTGTTTTGTGGGATGCAAGTTCTGCGCCTTCAGCCGCGGTCCGCGCGAGGCGGACGCTTACTTTCACTCGCTGGACGACATGGCGCGCAAGGCGGTCGAGGCCTGGGAACTCGGCGCGACCGAAGTCTGCATTCAGGGCGGGCTGCCGCGCGAGCTCTCGAAGTTTTATTATCGCGACATTCTGCGCGCGATCAAGCAGGCGGTTCCGCGCATGCACATCCATGCGTTTTCGCCGATGGAAATTGTTTACGGCGTGGAACTCACGGGCATGCCGCTGGCCGATTATCTTTCCATGCTGCGCGACAATGGCCTAGGCACGCTGCCCGGCACCGCCGCTGAAATTCTCGACGACCAGATTCGCCACATTCTTTCGGCCAACAAGCTTTCGACGGCGCAGTGGGTCGAGGTCATTCGCACCGCGCATCAATGCGGTATTCGCACCACTTCGACTCTCATGTACGGGCACGCGGAGTGGCCGGAACACTGGGTGAGGCAGATGCGGCTGCTGCGCGAGATTCAATCTGAAACTGGCGGCTTCACTGAGTTTGTGCCCTTGGGCTTCGTACACCAGAACACGCTGCTGTTTCAGCAGGGACTGGCGCGCACGGGTCCGACGCTGGCGGAGCATTTGAAAGTTCACGCGGTGGCGCGGCTGCTGCTGGCGGGGTCGATCAACAACATTCAAGTTTCGTGGGTGAAGCTGAACCGGCGGCTGTCGCAACTCTGCCTGCACGCGGGGGCAAATGATTACGGCGGCACGCTGATGGAAGAAAATATTTCGCGGGAAGCGGGCGCGACTGCCGGGCAATATACCAGCCCAGAGGATTTTCAGGCGCTGATCTTAGAGATGGGACGAATTCCCGCGGAACGCAATACGACCTACTCGCGCATTCACATTAAACTTCCAGTCGCCGAATGTGTGGCGGAACAATCGCTGGAGGCGGAGTTCGCATGAGCACGAGCCAGGCAGGCATCCGGCCGATCGCGGTGATTGGGGGCACGGGGCCGGCGGGCATGGGATTGGCGCTGCGCTGGGCGCGCGCAGGAGAAACGGTGATCATCGGCTCGCGCGAGGAAAAGCGCGCGCAGCAGGCGGCGGCATCGATTCAGAAAAGGCTGGGAGGCGAGGCAAAAATTTCGGGCATGGAAAACAGCGCAGCCTGCGCGGTTTCCGACATTCTGATGCTGACGGTGCCATTCGAGGGACAAGCCTCGCTGCTCAAGAAACTGAAATCTTCAATCACGGCAGGCAGCATCCTGATCGACGCCACGGTGCCGCTGGCCAGCGGCGTGGGCGGCCGGGCTTCGCGGACGCTGGGCGTGTGGCAAGGATCGGCGGCGCAGCAGGCAGCCGAACTGGTGTCGGAGGAAGTGAGCGTGGTGGCGGCATTTCACAATGTTTCCGCCGAACTGCTGGGCACCGACACGCCGCTCGATTGCGACGTGATTGTGTGCAGCGACGATCCGGACGCGGCGCAACTGACGCGCGAACTGGCGGCGAAAATTCCCGGAGTGCGCGGCGTAGACGGCGGAAAACTCGAGAACGCTCGCATCGTCGAGCAGATCACCGCCTTGCTGATCGGCATGAACTTCCGCACCAAAGGCCACGCGGGAATCCGCATCACGGGCCTGCCACCGAGCGCTTATCGCTGATTTTCATTCCCATGATCTTCATTCCCATGGCTGAGGAGCGAATTTTTTGAGCGAGAACGGGAACCTCGACGCGGGCTTGCAGTATCACAGCGGCAGCAAGCACTCCTACCAGAGCGTGCGATTCAATCCCCATACGCTCGATTGGGACAATAAACCGTTGCTGTTCAAGATTTATCCCACGCTGGAGGTGACGCGGCTTCCGCGGGATTTTCACGATACGGGCCGGCCGGCGCTGTCGGCGATTGCGGACTCGGGGGCGGCGACGCAAGCGGAGAGCGTGCCCGATCTCGAACTGCTGGCGGAGTTGCTTTTTTTCACAGCGGGAGTGATTCGCAGCCGGAAGCACGCGCAGGGCGAAACCTTTTTTCGCGCCGCGGCCTGCACTGGGGCGCTGTATGAAATTGAACTCTACGTGATGTGCGGCGATCTACCGGGAAGAGCGGTGCCTGGAGTGAAAAATCCGCCGGGACTGACGGCGGGGATCTACCATTTCGGCGCGGCGGAGTTTGGCTTGCGACAGTTGCGTGCGGGAGATTTCCGGCAGGCACTGGCGGACGCGACGGGCAACGAGCCTTCGGTAGCGCACGCGCCGGTGACGATCGTCTGCACCGGCACGTACTGGCGCAATGCGTGGAAATACCGCTCGCGCACATACCGCCATTTTGGATGGGACAACGGAACGATCCTGGCGAATCTGCTGGCGATGTCGGCGGCGGCGAATCTTCCGGCTAGAGTTGTCGCGGGCTTTATCGATTCGCAAGTGGATTCCCTGTTAGGACTCGACAGCAAGCGGGAGGTCTCGTTTTCGCTGGTTCCGATTGGCTATCAGCAGGCGGCGTTTCCCAGTTCACCGGAGATCGAGCCGCTCACGCTGCCGACCGTTCCATATTCTGCGACGGAAGTCGAGTATCCGTCGATGCGGAAGATGCACGAGGCTTCGTCGCTTGATTCCGCGGCGGAAGTGGCGGCGTGGCGGGGGAAGACTCCGGCGCGGCAACAGTCTCCGACGAAGGGCGACACAATCCTGCTGAAGCCGCCCGATGACTCTGCCATTGCCAAAGATTCGATTGAGCAAGTGATTTCGCGGCGGGGCTCGGCGCGGAAGTTCGCGCGCGATCCGATTACCCTGCCGCAGCTTTCGACGATGCTCGATCGCGCCACGCGCGGCATTCCCGCCGATTTCCTCGAGCCTGCGGGAAGCCACCTCAACGATTTATATCTGATCGTGAACAATGTGCTGGGCGTGGCGCCGGGAGCCTACGCGTATCACTGGGAGAAGAAAGCTCTCGAATTGTTGAAGGCGGGAGACTTCCGCGAGAAGGCGGGCTACCTGGGGCTGGAGCAGCAGATTCCGCGGGACGCTTCAGTCGACGTATTCTTCTTGGCCGATTTAAAAAAAATCATGCAGCGCTTCGGGAACCGCGGATATCGCGCCGCCCAGCTTGAAGCCGGGATCCTGGGCGGGAAACTTTATCTGGGCGCGTACGCGCAAAAGCTGGGCGCCAGCGGGCTGACGTTTTATGACGACGATGTAGCGAGCTTCTTCTCGCCGCACGCGCGGGGGAAGAGCGCGATTTTCCTGGTCGCGCTGGGCCG
>DATBEI010000139.1:0-14532 GCA_036269595.1 Candidatus Sulfotelmatobacter sp. | reverse complement strand
AGAACGCGAGCGCGGAGACGACGAAGCCCATCAGATGGACGAAGACTACATCCGCGCACTGTCGTACGGCATGCCTCCAGCCGGAGGCGTGGGCATTGGCATCGATCGGGTCTGTATGCTGCTGACCGATTCCCACACTATTCGCGATGTGATCTTGTTCCCGTTGCTGCGCCCGGAGAAAAGTTCAGCGAGTGAAGAGCCGGAGGCAAAGTAACTCGCCGTCGTTGTATTCTTGTCCTTCGGCGTTCGCCAGTGACCAACGACGAATGACCAACGACGAATGACCAACGACGAATGACCAACGACGAATGACCCAGGGCCGACCCGCTAGCCTCGCCCCTTCTTCTTAATCTCAATATTCAACCGTCGGATTTTCTGGTTCAGGGTCGACAGCGGAACGCGGAAACGCTCGGCAGCCTCGGTCTGATTCCAGTTGCTGCGTTCCAGCATGTCGACAATCACGCGGCGCTCCACATCTTCCACGATTTCGAACAGGGAAGCATCCGACGGCGGCTCGTGCAGCGACAGCGATGAGCCGCGCCCCATCATGGAATCAGGCAGCAAGTCCATGCTGATCTCGGGCCCGGAAGAAAGCACCACGGCTCGTTCAATGACATTTTCAAGTTCGCGAACGTTTCCCGGCCACGAGTAAGCCATCAGCGGCCGCAGCGCCTCGGGCGTGATTCGCGGCGCGGGACGCCCGTTTTCTTCCGCGTACCTTTTCAGGAAAAATTCCACCAGTAGCGGTATATCCTCTTTGCGCTGCCGCAGCGGCGGCAGTTCGACTGTGATCACGTTGAGCCGGTAGAAAAGATCTTCGCGGAAGCGTCCTTCGCGCACCATCTGGCGCAAATCGATGTTGGTCGCTGCGATGATGCGCACGTCCACCTGAATCTCTGAAATTCCACCAAGATGCATGAATCGCCGGTCTTGCAGCACACGCAAAATCTTGGCCTGCGTTTCCAGGCCCATGGTGGCAATTTCGTCCAGGAATAGCGTGCCCTTATCCGCTACCTCAAACAACCCTTTCTTCGAAGCGATCGCGCTGGTGAAGGCCCCCTTCAGATGACCGAAGAGCGTCGACTCCAGCAGATCGTTCGGCATTGACCCGGTGTTGACCGGCACGAAGGGCTTGTCTCGTCTTGGAGAATTAAGGTGGATCGCTTTCGCAATCACTTCCTTGCCGGTTCCGCTTTCTCCCTGTAGCAGCACGGTCGAGCGGCTGTTCGCCACCTGCGCGACCAAGTCGAATATCTTGAGCATGGGCTCGCTCTTGCCCACGATGTTTTCAAAGTTGTAACGCTGTTTAAGGGCACGCTTGAGCTGAACGTTTTCTTCTTCGGCGCGCCGCCAGCCAACCGCCGCACGCACGTCGGCGAGAAGTTTTTCGTTGTCCCACGGCTTCTGCACGAAATTGGCCGCGCCCGATTGCATGGCGCGCACCGCATTTTCCACGGTGCCGTAAGCGGTGATCATGATGACCGGTAGGCGCGAGTCGTGAGAGCGAATCTCGGAAAGTACTTCCATTCCGTTACGGCCGGGTAAAGTCAGGTCGAGCAAGACCAGATCAAAGGGATGATCGGCCATTTGCGCCAGTCCGTCTTCTCCGCTGACCGCGGTTTCAACCGAAAAGCCTTCCAACTCGAGCAGCGTTTGCAGAGATTCGCGAATCTCGGCCTCGTCGTCAACGATGAGCACCGACCCGGTGGGTGAAGCATTGCTCGCCGAAAGATTGCCACTTAGCCTGCCGCCGCCAATGATTGCTGCTTCAGACATGAACGCCCTTCCTGCTTAGCGGAAAGTCGAGAGCAAAGGTCGTCCCCGATCCCGGATTGCTTTCTACGCGAATCTTCCCGGCATGTTCCTGGATGATTCCGTAGGTGACGGAAAGTCCCAGCCCCGTGCCGCGCTTCTGGCCTTCTTTCGCCGCTGCCTTCGTGGTGAAAAATGGATCGTAGATGCGCTGAATATGCTCAGGCGCAATGCCCGAGCCGGTATCGCTCACGCGTACGCTGACTATGTCTCCATTGGAAGTGGCCACATTCAGTTTGCCGCCTCCAGGCATGGCGTCCTTGGCGTTGAGAAATAAATTCAGGAATACTTGCTGTAAGCGCCCAGGATTGCCCTGAATCGGAGAAATTCCCAAGGTCAATTCGGATTGCACTTGAATCTTCGCCACCTTGAACTGATGTTCCAGCAACGCCAGTGTGTCGGTGATGACTTTGTTGATGTCGACGTCGGCGAACTCGGTGCCGCTCGTCCGGGAGAAGTTCAGCAGGTTGTTCACGATCTCCGAAGCCCGAAAAGTTTGCCGCGTAATCTTTTCGAGCAATCCTGATTTTTGCGGATCGCCCTGCAATTGCTTGGCCAGCATCTGCGTATACGACGAAATCACCGCCAGCGGCGTGTTCACTTCGTGCGCCACTCCGGCCGCCAGCAGGCCAATCGACGAGAGCTTGTCCGCCTGCGAAAGTTGGCCCTCGAGTTCAATGCGCTCGGTAATGTCATCCATAATGACGAGGCGCCCGATCACCTGGAAAGTTCGCGTAACCAGCGGCGCGATCGCCACATTTACGGTGCGAGTTTCCCCCGCCGGCGTCTGCAAGCGGAACTTGTACAGATTATTGATCCCGGCGTTTTGCCGTACCCGGTAGAACTCCTCGACAAACTCCGCAGGAAAGATGGCGCGCACCGGTTGAGTGAGCGTCTGCCACCGCGGAAGCGCATACATCACTTCCATTTGCGCATTCCAGCTCTCGATGCGGTCTTCCATGTCGAGCGCCATGACGCCGATGTTGATCGACTCCACGATGTTTTCGTTGAAATCCTTCAGACGTTCGTACTCCGCTACTTTCTGTTGCAGCGATGCATACAATCGCCCGTTCTGAATGGCAATCCCGAGGTAGCCTCCAAGAGTCTCAAGCAATTCCATGTCTTCGCTGGAGAGGTAGTCACCCTTCGTCGTCTTCCCCAGACCCAGCACCGCAACCGTTTTCTGCTGCGCCCGGCAGGGAATGTAATAGTTAAGATCGAGACGCGCGATGGCATCCTGCGATCCTGCCGTCTCGCGCGGCACCTGGTGCGTGTTCTCAAAGAACATGTGGCCCGCAGGCTCGGGACGCGGTGCGCTCAAAAACGTCAGATCGAGCTTCCCGATGGGATTCATCCCAATCGATTTCGACATAACAAACGGTTCGGCCTCTTCGTCGGCTCGCAAGAAAATCGCAATGCGATCCACCGCCAGGGTGCGCGACAGCCGGTCGAGCACCGACGATAGCAGCGCGTTCAAATCCGTCTCCGACCCAAGCTCGCGCCCGAATTCAATCAGCGTCCGGCGGTAATCGTAGACCGTGCGATAAAACGTCTGGTCGACCCGATCCTGAATCCACTTGCGCACCGGGTCAAACAGCAACGCAGTTACGACGATGGCGAGAATATAGCCCACCGGCCCGGAGCCCGGTTGCCGCATGTGGACCAGCGTGGCCACTCCCGCGACCATCGCGAAGTACATTCCGACCACCGCAGCGGCCGCCAACGTATAAACCACGCCGCGCTTGAAGATCAGGTCTACATCCATCAGGCGGTAGCGGAAGATGGCGTAGCCAAACGTCAGCGGCAGCAATCCCAGCAGCAGCACCGACAGCTTCATCCACGTGCCGGGCAGCGACCCCATCAGGTAGGGCACCACGTAGAACAATGTGTAAGGAACAATTGCCAGAATCGTTCCGCGCGTCACCCACTTCAACTGCTGACGCAGGATCGTGGTGCTGGCCCGCCGGTAGCTATACCAGAGCACTGCCGCCGCACACACAAAAAGGATCGCTCCGTATGCCATCTCCTGACGATCCATATCCCAGCGTAAGTAGCCGCTTGCCTGCGCCATGCGCAGCGCCAGAATGTGCCGTCCCAAAAGCGCCGCCGCAGGCAAATACGCCAGCGCCAGTACCCACGGCCGCTGCCGGACAAATTGCCGCTTCTCCGGAAACGTCAAAACAAAATGCAAAAACAGCGCGGGCTGCAAAACCCACGCGACAATGTTGCTCCAGTAAATCACCCAATCAAAGTCATTCAGCTTTCCCGTGTACTTGAAGGAGTAGGCAATGAATGAGACCAGGCAAAAAACGTAAAAGTGCGTAGATCCGGGCGCGGTCCAGCGCCGCAGCAAAACGTAAATTCCGATGCCCAGATAAATCAGCGCAATTAAGCGCAGCGAAATATTCAACGAGCGATCGACCGGCGCCAGAATCACGTTGGAATCGAGCAGCACCGACTGGCGCATGAGTGAATACGTCGCCTTCGACCACACGCCCGTGTTGTAGAGCTGCCGTACCAAGCCCGGCGTGCTTTTAATTTCCTGGCCGTTGACCGAAACCAGTTGGTCGTCGCGCTTGATCCCGGCTTTCGCTCCGGGCCCGTTCGGATCCACACGATCGGCCACCAGCCGTCCGTTATGTTCGATCCACCACACGCCGTCGTCTGGGACGGCCGACTCGCGTTCTTTTTGGAAATTAAATCCGGCAAAAACTACCGCAGCCACGGTCAGCAAAAACAATAGGATGGCGACAAACCGAGCTTGGCTTTCCCGATTCATGGGTTTCGGTACAGGCCCCGGACCCATAGGATGCGGCAGAGGCGTGGGAGAGACTTCCCACTGATTCGGAGTTAGCAACTTCGCTGCCACGTTGGTTCCCATTCCTGAACGGCTAAGTCCCGCAATTCAAGCGAGTTCCAAAATTATAGATACATTTTCGAACAGCGGCTATGTATTTATGGAGGTTTATGTGAGATTCCGTATAGAATATACAGCTCGAGGCCGTCACGCTTTTATACTGCTTTGGCCCTGTTTTTTGTAGGCTCAAGTGGTTCCTCGTCCCATTCAAAGGAAAGGGCGCGGGAAGTCGTTTCAATCGGTTGTAACTCTGGAATGTCCTCGGCCACTGCAGCTCCCAACTCCGCGAACTTGCGAGCGGATACTAAAACGCGGTTCTCCAGCGAGCCCACCGCCTGATTGTAGGCTTCGACCGCCCGGTCGAGATTAGCGCCGACCGCCGTGACGTGTCCCGCTAGCCGCCGCAGACGGTCGTGGAGTTCCTTGCCGAGCGCGCTAATCTGTTGCGCATTGCGGGCTAGTTTTTCCTGGTTCCATCCGTAAGCGACGGCCTTCAGCAGGGCAATCAGCGTAGTCGGCGACGCCGGAATCACGCGCTGCAGAACGCCTTGCTCAATAAGGCCGGGATCCTGTTCGAGCGCGGCGCTGAAAAAAGTTTCGCCCGGCAGAAACATCACTACAAATTCCGGCGTAGCCTCGAATTGCTCCCAATAATTCTTCCCGCTCAGCGTCTTCATGTGGTCGCGAACCTGGCGCGCATGATTCGCCAGGCAGGCGCGGCGCTGTTCTTCGTCGGTAGTTTCGAAGGCGTCGAGAAAAGCCTGCAGCGGTGTCTTGGCGTCGACCACTACATTCTTGCCTCCCGGCAACTTCACCACCAGATCGGGCCGCAGCCGCCCGCTCTCGCCCGTCACCGTTTCCTGTTCGGCGAAATCGCAGTACGACAGCATTCCGGCAATTTCCACCACACGCCGCAACTGGATCTCTCCCCACCGCCCGCGCACATTCGGAGTCCGCAACGCGCGCACCAGATTCCCAGTCTCCGACTGCAACTCCTTTTGCGTGGTAATAAGCGACTGCACCTGCGCCCTGAGATCGCCATAAGCCTCGCCGCGCGCGATTTCCATTTGCTGAATCTGTGCGTCCACTTTGCTCAGCGATTCGCGCACCGGCGTGACCAGATCGGCGACCGCCTTCTGGCGCGCGTCGAGATCGCCCTTGGCTTCGCTTTGAAAGCGCTTCAAGGTTTCCTGCGCAATCTGCAGGAACGAAGAATTGTTGCTCTTGAGAGCGTCGGCGGCCAGCGCCTTAAACGCATTTTGCAAGTCCGTCGCGGCGCGATCGCCCGCTTTGGTCAGCAATTCGATCTTCTCGTTGCTGGTCTTTCGTTCCGATTCCAGTGCCGATTCCAATCGGGCACGGCTCTCCAGCAACGTTCGCTGATCCTGCAAAAGCCGCGCCAGGTCGGCCTTTGCAGCCGCTAATTCCTTCTCCGTCAATGACAAGCGAGCCTGCGTCGCGGCCGAGTGCGAACGCAAGGCCAGCCACGCAAGCACAACGCCAAACAACAGGCCAATGCCCCCACTGATCTCTAGTCCCATAGACCCCTGTAACTTCTAGACCGCAACGCCAACCCCTAGCCTAGCACCAGCAACAAACTTTGCGCCGCACACGTAGCCCCTGACGCATTCGTCAGGGGGCACTAGCTGTTGACCTTAGGCGCTCAAAGTGGAAGCTAAGGTTTCCCCACGGTTCGGTAGATAGGCCCAGAACATGGCAAGAACATCCAGATGGTTGTTGGCATTTCTGATCGGTGTAAGCTCTGCCACTCTCCCGTCAGCCGCTCGGCTCCTGGCCTCTCCCGCGGCTCAGCCCGGCGATCCGCGAATTCTCAAAGCCTCCGCGAATGCACCCAACATCCCCTTCGAAGCCTATGACTTTCAGGTCGAAGAGCAATTGCTGGTCTTGGCGAATCAGTCTCGCCGGCAAGCCGGAGCGCCTCCGCTCGTCGTGGATGCAGGCCTTTCGCAAGCCGCCCGCGTTCACGCACAGGCCATGCTCGAAGCGCGTCGCCTTTCTCATCAATTCGATGGCGAGCCCGCTCTGCCCCAGCGTCTCGCAGCCACAACAAATCTCCAACTCGAGCAAGAAGGCGAGAACGTTGCGCTCGATTATGACGCCGAGCACGGCCACGAACATCTCATGCTTTCCCCGCCTCACCGCGCGAACTTGCTCAACCCAGCCTACAACGTGGTCGGCCTCGGCGTGGTTCGCAACGGAGATCGGCTCTACATCGTGCAAGACTTCGGCTCCGCCCTCCCCAAATACTCCTCCACGGAAGTGAAAGACCGCGTCGCCACCGCCGTAAACCAATTGCGTCGCGCTGCCAGCCGCTCCGGCTTGCAGCGCCGTGACTGGCTGGGCGCGGATGACGCCGCTTGTTCCATGGCCGGCGCCGATAAGTTAGGAACGGCCCCGGTTCGCCGCCTCGCCGAAAGCTACAACGTTCTTACCTTCACCAGCCTGCGTCCGGAATCTTTGCCTGCAGAAGCGATGCGCGTCGTTGCCGGCCGCAACCTCCGCAGTTATTCCGTCGGCGCCTGCTACGCCCGCACCCACACTTATCCCACCGGCACCTACTGGATCGTCCTGGCGCTGGAATAAGGGAACGCTGCCAGCCACCTACCGCTCACGACCGGACGTTGTGGAAGGGCCATGTCGTAGAAAGGATGTGGAAGGCACCCAAGGTCCTGAAATTGATTCGACTTCTCCATGCCGCAAGAAATCACTTTCTCTACTTGCGCAAGTGTGAATCGACTTGTTCTCATAAATGCTTCGCAAAGAACTGTAAATCTTCTGGCTTTTTTCCCGCAGATAAGCCAAGCTAAAAGCGGCGTCGCCAGTTTGGTCAGATGCCTAGGGTTGGCCCGATTGACGTGCAGTCCCAAGGTTCGTCCCCCGAGGTCTCTCCAACTGGCAGTTTCGCCGCAATTTCCACCTTTAAGAATTCTAATAAGCGTTCCAAGAGTTTTTTCATGAAGCGACCTTCTCTCTTCCATTCAACCGCGCTGGCTCTGACCCTGCTGGCTTTCCCGCTGACCGCAAGCGCCCAGCGCCACGGCGGTGCGAGCTCTGGAGGCGGCGGCATTTCTGCGATCACGCGTCCCAGCGGAGTCAAAGAGGAAGACACGCTCAAAGACTTTCATCAGGCCATGGCCGTGCAGGCCACTAGCCAACAGACTGCCGAGTTCCAGGCTCTGATCAAAACCACGGAGGCCGCCCAGACCGCCCTGCAAACTCTATTGCAGCAGGCGCAGAAAAGAATCGCGGTTCAGTCCTCCCGCGAGACCATCGACCAATCGCTCGAAGACGCGAGAAACGAGACCAAAAAATTTGAACAAGGATTTTCTTCCGCACAAAAGTCCGGCTTGAAAGAAATTGACAAGCGCCTGGCGAAAGCCGACTCCGACCTCGAACAAGAACAGAGGAAACTGGATGAAGGGCTGCAAGCAAAAGCGTCGTCCCCAGACCTTGCCGCCCGCGCCGAAAATCTCAGCAAGTCTTTGACAGAATTCTCCAATCAGCAACTCGCGCTGGGCAGGGAGATGAGCATCACCCTGGCCAATGGCCAGGATGTGGCGTTCACCCTTCCCGCCGTGAATCATCCTGTCAAAATCGCCGACCGCACCCTCGCAATCGGAGTGTCGGGAGCACTCGAGCAGACTGCAGCCCGCGCGGGCCAGCGCACATTCAGACTGCAACTCGCCGCCGATCTTACCGACCTGCAGCAGAATATTACTGAGGTGCTCCGGGCCCAGCTCAACACTCTCGACGGTTGCGGACAGCGCGTCGCCATTCAGCGCGCCATGCTCACGCCTTTTTCTCCCGCAGGCCTCCTCGTGGTGCAATTACATTTCGAGCGCTGGACTTGCTCGGGCGCTCTCGCCCACCAGACGCCGACCGAGCTCGCGGAAGAGGATGGCAGCGTCGAGGTCAAATTAACCGCATCCATCGATAAGCCGAACGCCTTAAAGATCGTCGCCACCTTCGGCCGCATCAATGCCACCGGCATGATGGCGGAAGCCCTGCGTTCCGGCTCCCTAGGCGACGACATGCGCGCCACGATCGCTCAAACTGTTCTGTCCGCGGCTCAATCCGCTTCGGATCTCAATGTCGCCCTCCCGCCGGCCGCGCGCACTTCCGCAGTAATCCAGAGCGCTCGCTTTCAGGATACGGGCGCCGGAAATCTCATCCTCTTTCTCAATGGCGAAATCGAAATGTCGAACCAGCAGGCAAGTCAGCTCGCCACTCAGCTGAATCAGGCCCTTTCAGCCCAACAAACCGCGCCGCGCTAGCCGATCCTTACTCATTGTTACTGCATCCTCTGTGCTACCCTGAGGCAGCCCTCGTCCAGCGTTCCACGCATGGGATCCACTGCCCAAGTCCGCCTGCCTCAGACTCAGCCCAACCGCGTCCGCTTCCGCTTCGGCACCGCAGGCTGGTCCTATAAAGATTGGGAAGGCGTTTTTTATCCTTCCGGAATGCAGCACCGCAAGGTGCATCCTCTCGAATACCTGGCGCGTTTTTTCGATACTACCGAAATCAACACTTCTTTCTACGGCCCGATCAAGGCCCAACTCGCCAAAGTATGGTGCCGCAAAGTCGCCGCCGTGAATCCAGACTTTCTGTTCACCGCCAAGCTCTACCGCGCCTTCACTCACTCTCCCAACGCCATGATGGAGCCTACTTCCGCCGCCAGCATTCGTCCCACCGACGAAGACGAAGCCCGCACCCGCGAAGGCCTCGACGTCCTCGCCGGTGAAGGCCGTCTCGGCGCGCTCCTCATCCAGTTCCCGGTTTCGTTCAAAAACACTTCGCTCAACCGTGAATATCTGGACCGCCTCCTGCGCCAGTTCATCGAGTATCCACGCGTCGTCGAGGTGCGCGACTCCAGCTGGAACAACGCGGAAACCCTGGCCGCCTTCACCCACAAAAGCGTCGGCTTCTGCAACATCGATCAGCCAGTGATGGGAAAGTCGCTGGCCCCGACCGAACATGTGACCGCGCCCATCGGCTACGTGCGCCTCCACGGACGCAACTACGACCAATGGTTCGACTCCGACAACCGCAACGACCGCTACAACTATCTCTACAACGAAAGGGAACTGACAGGCTGGAAAGACCGCATCGCAAACGTCGCCGAGCGCGCCCAGACCACCTACGTCATCACCAACAATCACTTCGAGAGCAAGGCCGGAGTCAACGCGCTGGAGTTGAAGGCCATGGTGACCGGCAAGCGAGTCGCAGCCCCGCCCACCCTGCTGCAGAAATATCCAGAGCTAAGGAAGTTTGCCGATGCCGCCGAAGATTTTGGCGGTCCGGCCAACCCGCAATTGCCACTGCTCGCCTGAGTACGTCACAGATGTTGGAACCAACCCTACCAGCCTGAATCCTGGCTGCTTGCCTGCGAAAATTGCATCCTCTGATCGGTTGCGATAAACTCCCCCGGTCCGTTGAGGAGGCCTCTATGGCGCTGAATTCCTCTAGCCTTGTCCGGCGTGCTTCCACCTTAACCATCCTCTGGGGCGTCTCGCTAATCTGCTTAGGCATGCTCGCTCTCGCAGCGCCGCTGTTTGCGGCGGTCGCTGTCAGCGCCATCATCGCCTGGCTGATCATGTTTGCGGGCGTAGTCCATCTCATTGTCGCCTTTCACTCTCGTGAAGCCGGCAGCGTGATTTGGAGACTTCTGGTTGGGCTCGCCTATATATGCTTTGGTGGGTATCTGATTGCTCGTCCCGCTTTGGGTGTGGCGTCGCTTACCTTGTTGCTCGCATCGCTGTTTCTGGTGGAGGGAATCTTTAATATCGTCTTGTTCTTCCGGGCTCCCACCGTCCTGCGATCCAGCTGGTTTCTTGTCGACGGGATTGTGACGCTGCTCTTGGGATTGATGATCTACATGCAGTGGCCGTCGAGTTCAGCCTGGGCGATCGGTACTTTAGTCGGCGTGAGCCTCATCTTCAGCGGCATTACGCGCGTGATGGTGTCGTTGACGGTCCGCAAGGCCACCGCGTCGATATCGCCGCCGACATCGTTAGCGGCTTAAAAGGCCGGGGAGCATTGCAGATCGCACGCCGTAGGCCGTGCTGTGCCCAGCGGAAAGACCTAAACCGAAAACGGAGGAAGGGAACTGGCAGGCTGGAAAGACGTCGCCGAGCGCGCCCAGACCACCTGCGTCATCACCAACAATCACTTCGAAAGCAAGGCCGGAGTCAAACCAGCAGACGACTCTAAACAAGGCCAGGCCCGATGCTAGGGCTGCGCACCGATTCGACGAAAAGGTGCGAGCTGCGGAGATTTCGCCAAGTGGTCTGGGAATCGCTTCACCCAGCGTGCCATATTTGGATGCCAAAAATGTAAGTAATGGAATGCGCGCATTTCCTGGATGGCCTGCTGAGGCGACCAGCCCTCGAACGCAATGCGGTAAGCAGCGATGAACATCCCGCTGCGGTCGCCGCCCAGCCAGCAGTGGATGAAAATTCTTCTCTGGGGCTGCTCCCGCACGAGCGAAAAGAATTGCGCGATTTCGTCATCGGTCGGCGTAGCCCAGCCCGAGCCGGGCAAATTGATAAAGCGAATGCCCAACGATTCTGCGCGCTCCCGCTCACTCTCGATCACTCCAGGCAATTCGCCGCGCAAATCAACAATAGTATCGACGCCAAACTTTTGCAGCTCTTTCACCCCGTCATCCTTTGGCTGTGCGCCTCGATAGAGATAATCGTTAACCTTCCCGAAATCTGAAATGCCCGGCACATACATCTTCTGCGCAGATGCGGGCGGGCTCACCGTATGAGTTTGATTGTGGCGAGCGCTACATCCGACCGAGACTGCAGTGAAAAATAAAACTAAAGTGATTGCAACAGCGCGACAGGGTGACATTTTGGAGCTTAGATGCAGAAATGTATCGGGGAGTGAGCACCGACGTGCTTTCCTTTGCGCTAGATCAGCCATTTAAGAACGGCAGTTGCTCAATCTAAGGCAACGCTCGATTCGGAGAGTTGCGAGCGCCGTACCCGCGCCCAATACGGTTTCTCCCCTAAAGCAAAAGCCCTCGTAGCTCCTGTCAACGAGTCAATGGCCTGCTTTCGCCAGTTTGACGTTGTGCCGCACGCCAGGCGGCTTACGATGCAGTGCCCGGCTTGATGTCCCCGCTCCTGCTAGTTGGCTTTGGGTTGGTCTTCTGTTGGGGATGAATCCGCTGGTGCTTTGCTCCGAGGAGGTCGTTCAGTTCCCGGATTAGGCTGTTAAATGTTTCGGGATGCTTCTCTTCCTTGATCCGTTCGCACAGCCACTTCATGCGGTCGCTCTCTTCGGGGGTCATGACGTTCGGCCTCTTTTGCGCGAGAGTCTAGCATCGAGCGTTGCGCCCGCGTAGTCGGGAGAAGTGCGATTTGTCTGTCGGGGAAATCCCTACAGTAGCCGCGAAGAAAAATGCGGGTAAGCCGGGGCCGCGGCGAGCGGTGTTGAGCGCTGTGGCCTGATTACAGCACCTATCTACATTCCCGTCTTTGATGCCTGCTGCATCTGTCTGATTTAAAACGCATTAAACACCTGCCATTCTTGACAGTTATTCACGTGAAGTAGCTTCTTTTACAACTGAAGCCGGAGAGGGATAGAGAGAGCCTATGACTCGTATCAAACCTAGAATCGTATCCACCATCTTCGTGCTGTTCGTGTCTGTCGCGCTACCAACCACGATCGTCGTTGCCCAGACCAAGGTCGAGGGAGTGATTAAAGGCCGCGACGGATCGAAAATCATTTTGCAGACGGCGGATTCGCCGAAGGTAATCGTCCTTCTGACCGACAGCACTGACGTTGCGCAGGTACAGGGCGTACTCAAGGCTCGCAAGAAAACAATGTCCATGGCTGCGCTCGTTCCAGGTCTTCCCATTAAGGTCGAGGGAAGCTACGACGCACACGACCAGCTAGTTGCGGCCACCGTCAGGTTCAAGGGCAACGATCTGGAACAAGCCCAGGCGATCCAGGCCGGTTTACACGAAACCAAGGCGCAAGCCCAGCAGAATGCAAAGGAACTGGAAGAGCAGAATGCAGAGCTGAAAAAGCAGAACGAGGCATTGACCGAACACCAGAAACAGATCGAAGCGAACAAAGCTGCCATTGCGGCTAATACTGCTCGTTTTGGCCAGCTCGATGATTACTACATCTTTGATGAAGTGACGATTCTGTTTGCCAACGGCAAGGTCAAGGTCGATCCCCAGTACGTCCCTCAGTTGACAGCATTGGCGGAGAAAGCCAAGACCGTCGACGGTTACGTAATCCATGTGAAGGGGTACGCTTCGGCCTCCGGCAGTACTGCGCTAAACCAGAAGCTAAGCGAAGATCGCGCCGGCAATGTCACAACCATCCTGCTGCAGCAAGGTCATATCCCACTGACCAACATGCTGGCCCCAGGCGCAATGGGCGAGAGTCACCAGATAGAAAAGGACAAAACGGCAGATAACGAGGCCGCGAACCGCCGCGTCGTAGTTCGGATACTTCAGAACAAGGGAATAGCGGGAGTAATGTAGAAACGTCGCGCTGTTTTCCATTGGGCTTGTGAAAGGTGATGCCGTTCCGCAAACGGCACCTCGCGCAACGACCGAAGGCGCATTCCATCGACCATCGTGCAGATGGCAAGAAAGAGGCTTCGTGCAGCGCAGTTGCGATCTCCCAGATCCAATCCAATGGTCAGTTTCTGCTGCGAAATATTCCTGCTCTGCGCTGCTGCTCTGGTGCTAACCTTCTTCATTGCCGGTCTCCTTTTTATCTGTGCTTCGAGCACGTCGATAACTTGGGAGCGTACAGCATCCCGCCGGAGACCGGCCTTCTCATCCTATCTGTTCTCGTCAGCCATCAGCATTGTGCGAGAATTAGTTGCTGCCCAAAGAATTGCGGTGGCTGGCGTTGGAATATCACCGCCAGCCACCCGTTACCCGCTATGCGGCCACTTTCTGACCCCAAACCTCTTTCATATCCGCCACTCCGGCATCCCACTTGGTCAGCTGCTCCGGGGTGAGGAAGTTTACCAGTCGCTCACGAAGTGCTGTGCGGTTGGACTTGATTTTATTGATTACATCATCTTGAGTCGCGTTGGGGTTCTGCTTCTTGTATTCCTCGACCTTTTCGCGGGCCTCCGACATGAAGGTACTTAATTTCTGTTTCTGGTCATCCGTTAGATTCAGAGTACCTGCGAGTTTCTTCAGTTCACCGGCTACGGACTCACGTTGCTCGGGGGTAAGAGTCATAGTGTGCTCCTTCTTTCTTTTCTAGGCTGGATACTACAGTGACGGTTCGCGTTCACATTCGCATTGCTGAAATTGGCCCGCACGAATTTTCAACTGTGCGGACGCAAGATGAACGTGAGGGCGTACAACGATGAGAGACTCTCACGGTAGTCGCTACTGATCATCAACGAAACTGTCAAATCTGTCAGGTCCTTGCAGGAAAGACGGCCTGCGCAACAAGGCACTTGTCAACTTGTGCGGTATCGATTTTCCTTGCGCCGGGGAATACAACACGTGGCGGGCCGCACTCGGCGTTGGGCTACACGGGGGCCAATGGACAACTGGTGAAACATCCCGTGGCTGTTGAAAAACTCCGTTTTCCTCCAAACCGCCAAAATTTTGGGGGATAGAAAATGTCTAGCAAAAACAGGAACGTCGTTTTTAGAGCTTCCTAGTGCAAAGTCTTTTTTGCCATTTTCTCGTGACTGAGTTTTTCAACAGCCACTCCCGATTACACTCATCGTCATCGGGGTTTGAGTGAAAACCGCATGCCACGGGGACTGATCTAATTTCGTGTTCCGCATATTCTCTTCCACGCTCGCTTGACGGTTAGAAGGACCTCATCGGAGGGCGACGAGTAGA
>DATBEI010000092.1:0-9929 GCA_036269595.1 Candidatus Sulfotelmatobacter sp. | reverse complement strand
TTGCCAAATATGCCGACATGCTTTCCGCCATGGGCACCGAACCACGCCTCAGAATTATGCAACTTCTGCTCTCCGCGCATCCCGACGGCCTGGTCGTGAGCGATATCCAGTCTGAATTGGACATTCCGAATTCCACCCTTTCGCATCACCTCGACAAACTAAAAAATGAAGATCTCGTGAACGTTCGCCGGGAAGGAACTTTTTTACGCTACACGGCCAACACGGGCGCGCTTCAGGAACTTCTGCAATTCCTGTATGCCGAATGCTGTACTCGAAATAAGGCGGTTAAACCGCAAGAGATCGTCCAGCTTTGTAAATAGGAGAAGCCATTATGAGCGCCACCGACATCAAGGAAGTAGTTAAGGAAAAATATGGCCAGGCAGCCTTGCGGGTGAAGTCTGGCGGAAGCAGTTGCTGCGGAGCCACCGCAGCCACTGGTTTGGGCTGCGACCCAATCACTTCCAATCTGTACGACGCTTTTCAAACGGGACAAGTGCCTGAAGAGGCTATGCTCGCCTCCTTGGGATGCGGAAATCCGACTGCATTGGCGAACTTAAATCCAGGAGAAGTCGTACTCGATCTGGGCTCGGGCGGGGGCGTCGATGTCCTGCTTTCCGCGAAGCGGGTCGGCCCGACCGGCAAGGCATACGGTCTCGATATGACGGACGAGATGCTCGCCCTCGCCAACCAGAACAAGCGCAAGGCGGGCGCTGAGAATGTCGAATTCCTAAAAGGCGAGATCGAGCATATCCCTTTGCCGGACAATTCGGTTGATGTGATTATTTCGAATTGCGTGATCAACCTCTCAGCGGACAAGGACCGTGTGCTGAAAGAAGCTTTTCGAGTTCTGAAACCGGGCGGCCGCTTCGCGGTCTCCGACGTTGTGACCCGAGGGGAGATCACACCCGAGATCCGCCAAAGCGTGCTTCTCTGGGTCGGTTGCGTTGCGGGCGCGCTCGCCGACGACCAATATCGCAGCAAACTCTCCGCGGCAGGTTTTGAGCAAATTGATATCGAACCGACTCGGGTCTATCGCGCAGCAGATGCTCGCGAGTTTCTCTCCGCGGCTGGCGTCGATGTGGACGCCGTTGCGCCAAAGGTGGATGGCAAGATCCTCAGCGCCTTCGTTCGCGCCGTGAAGCCGGCGAACGCCGGGGCGACGCCTTGTTGCGGACCGACCTGCTGCAACTAGGAGAACAGCGTATGCAAGAGAACTACAACGTTTTATTCCTGTGCACGGGTAATTCGGCGCGCTCGATCATGGCGGAGGCTATTCTGAACTTCAAGGGCCGGCCTAATTTCACGGCCTACAGTGCGGGAAGCCATCCGACAGGAAAGGTTCGTCCCGAGGCGTTGAGGCAGCTCGAGACGGCGCATATCCCAGTCAGCGGTCTGCGCAGCAAGGCTTGGGACGAATACTCACTGCCAGGCGCTCCCAAGCTCGACTTCGTCTTTACCGTTTGTGACAACGCCGCGAATGAGGTCTGCCCGGTGTGGCCCGGACAGCCGGTGACAGCCCACTGGGGCGTTCCAGATCCAGCGGCAGTTCACGGAAGTGCGGCCGATGTGGAACGAGCATTCCGCGAGGCATTTTTTATCCTCGATCGCAGAATTAGCTTATTTCTC
The DNA here is from genome assembly GCA_036269595.1 of Candidatus Sulfotelmatobacter sp. Taxonomy (GTDB): domain Bacteria; phylum Acidobacteriota; class Terriglobia; order Terriglobales; family Acidobacteriaceae; genus Sulfotelmatobacter. The sequence goes on along the minus strand of DATBEI010000092.1, from coordinate 8,303 downwards.
TGCCTCCCGCTGAAAACTCTCTCTGGCCTGGCTTTGAAGAACGAACTCGACAGCATTGGTCATGCGATGAACCCGGTCACCCACGAGTAGCAGCACGTTTCAACCGAACTTTCTTAGCGGCATTCGCCCCATAGGACTCATCATGAAGGCAACTGGTCGTCTCCGTTTTCTCGACCGCTATTTGACAGCATGGATTTTCGCGGCCATGTTCAGTGGCGTTGTATTGGGTTGGCTGGTGCCCGGAGTCGTGCCTTTCTTGAATCGCTTCAACGTCGGTACGACCTCCATTCCGATCGCGGTAGGACTCATCCTGATGATGTATCCGCCCTTTACCAAGGTGCGATATGAGGAACTGCATCGGGTTTTTAGCAACAAGCGCGTCCTTGGACTTTCGCTTGTGCAGAACTGGCTTGTCGGGCCGATTCTGATGTTTGTTCTGGCGATTGTTTTTTTGCGCGGATATCCCGAATATATGGCGGGGCTGATCATGATCGGCCTGGCTCGATGCATCGCCATGGTCATCGTTTGGAACGAACTGGCCAAAGGGGATACCGATTATGCGGCTGGGCTGGTCGCCTTCAATTCTCTCTTCCAGGTTTTTTTCTATTCACTCTACGCCTGGGTTTTTATTACCGTTCTTCCCGCCAAGCTTGGGCTTCGCGGTGCGGTCGTCAACGTGTCGATCGCAGAAATTGCAAAGAGTGTCTTCATTTACTTGGGAATCCCTTTTCTGGCGGGATTTCTAACTCGTACTGCGCTGGTTCGCGCCAAAGGCAACGATTGGTACAACCGGAACTTCATTCCTCGCATAAGTCCCCTGACGCTGATTGCCCTGTTGTTCACAATTGTGGTGATGTTTTCCCTCAAGGGCGGATACATTGTCCGCCTTCCCTTCGACGTCCTGCGCATCGCTGTGCCCCTACTCATCTACTTCGTGCTGATGTTTTTAGTGTCGTTTTATATGGGCAAGAAAGTGGGCGCGGACTATTCCAAGACAACCACGTTGGCATTCACGGCCGCCTCCAATAATTTCGAACTGGCGATTGCGGTGGCGGTCTCGGTATTTGGCATCAACTCCGGCGCTGCATTCGCGGCGGTCATTGGGCCGCTAGTGGAAGTGCCCGTGATGATCGCTTTGGTCAATGTGGCCTTCTTTTTTCAACGCCGTTTTTTCTCTGACCCGCGGGAGGCGACACGCGAGCCGGTTTTGACAAGCTTTGATCGGAGATAATCAGAGTTCAGGTTCCCGAAGCAACCAAAGAAATCCATAGCTTTGCCGCCGCGGCCTCCTCCGCCAAGGTGGGCGAATTTCAACAATCTTCCCGTCAGCATGGTCGATCGGTGATATCAGCGACTGAATCGAAACAGATCCTACCTATGATCGCCGAATACAGCTCATTTACCCTCAGAGCTTGGTTTCGGTCTCTGACCTAGCCACTTTGATACTGCAATACCCGACCATATCAGTTCGACCAGTCCGAAGGGCCACGCACCTTGCAGGAAGCCGTAAACCGAGCCAAGAACGCAAGAGAATGCGAATAGGAGGGTGAAGGAACGGTGGCGGGCTTCCAATGCGTAGCAAACAACCATTGCTGTGACTGCAAGAAGGCCGAATGCGGTAAGCATGTTCATGGCCGAGACAGTCTACGTGAAAATCGGAAATCTCATTGGGCAAGAGAACGAATATCCACGGCGATTATTGGCGAAAAATCTTTATCTGGCGATGTAGCCGGTACATTCTGTTACCCATGTGTCCGGGTCGGACAAGGAAAAGATTGGTCGGGGAGAGAGGATTTGAACCTCCGACCCCCTGGTCCCGAACCAGGTGCTCTACCAGGCTGAGCCACTCCCCGACGTGTGTGGGCGCTGAGGAACTACGACGCCGCTGCCAAACTCCTGGATACTTGAAAATTATAACACCGGGTCACTACACCCCTTGATCAATGGTAATGGTGGGTAGGAACTGCCTGAACGAAAGTAGTCGCTACCTGATGGGCTGTTTGATTTGACGAAACTGAACACTCCCTCATCAACTGGATCACCAACGCCGGTTGTAGCTGCCGCGCGCCACGAGGGGCGAGCTGCCGGGCGCCACGAGAGGCGAGCTTCCAGGCGCAATTCGATTCCCGCAAACCAAACGCTTCCTTCCATCTTCGTTCCGATCGCAGTTGTCCGAAACGTGAACGGCGGCTACGATAGGTTTTCGCCTCCTGACGAACCCATGAAAACCGCATTTACTGCGCGCCGGCTCTACACTCCGCTCGAAGAGATTCACGATGCCCTGCTGCTGGTGGAAGACGGCAAGATTTCCGAGATCAGCTCGCAATCGGCGAAGGAGGCGCCGGGCAACGCTTCGCTCGTCGATTTCGGTGACGCGGTGCTCGCGCCGGGATTTATCGACATCCACATGCACGGCGGAACTGGAATCGATCTCATGCGGGCCTCGCCAGCGGACCTGCCTCGCCTTGGCAAGTTCTTGGCCAGCCATGGAGTTACGGGATATTTTCCAACCACGGTCGCCGCGCCGCTGGACGCGACTTGCGCGGCGCTGGGGCGATTGGCCGACGCCATTGAAGTCGCCGCCAACGACAAATCCGTGCAGGCGCGGCCGCTGGGCATTCATCTCGAGGGGCCGTTTCTCAGCCACAAGCGGCGCGGAGTACATCCGCCGGAGAATCTGCTGACGCCGACGCTGGAAATTTTCGATCGCCTGTGGCAGGCGGCGCGCGGGCATGTGCGCATGATGACGATTGCGCCTGAAATTGACGGCGCGATGGAAGTGATTGCAGAGGCGGCTCGCCGAAAAGTTTGCGTCAGCATCGGCCATTCCGACGCCCAGATGCCGGCCGCTCAGGATGCCGTCAAGAACGGAGCGCGCCATGCCACGCACACGTTCAACGCCATGCGCCCGCTCGACCATCGCGATCCTGGCATCGTCGGCGAAGTGCTTAGCGACGATCGCATCAGCGCCGACATCATCGTCGATGGAATTCACGTAGAGCCGCACGTCGTGAAACTTTTTTTGCGTGCCAAGGGCCGCGAGCGCGCCGTGCTCATTACCGATGCGATTTCCGCGACCGGTATGCCGGACGGCCGCTACCAGCTCGGCCCCATCGAAGTGGACGTCAAAGATGGCAAGTGCACCTCGGGCGGCAGCCTGGCCGGCAGTGTGCTCACCATGGATCGCGCGGTGCGCAATGTGACCCAATTTTCCGACTGGACGCTGCGCGACGCGGTGCGCGCCGCCACGCTGAATCCTGCGCGCGCAGCGGGATTGCAGGGCATGGGATCGCTGGCGGCAGGTGCGGCCGCGGATTTCGTAGTTCTTAGCCCTGCGGGCGAAGTGCGCAAGACCATTGTCGGCGGGCTCGGCTTCTAGAGAAGCACTGAAGCTGGCGATGAGAAAGACGTAGCCAGCTACGTCTCTACGAAGAGTTGGAAGGGTGAATCAGTTTGGCTTGCGGCGTCGAGCGTCGGCCAGGTGATGGAGCAGCATAAGCTCGTCGGCGCGAGACAGTCGATCCAGAAAGGTGCTTCCTGATTTCGGAGTTTCATCGTGGGCAGTTTGTGCCACACCGGCCTGCCGCAGTTTGTCCCCCAGTTCCGGCTCGTTGTTCATAACCTGCGAATAGAACCAGAGGAAATGGCGCATCTGGTCGAGTGCCGAGCGCAGCACTTCAATGGGTTCGGTCTCCGCCAGGGAGTTCAGCGCCTCCATGAGTTCGGGATCGCTCGGAGCCTGCATGGCGGCGCAGTTGAGTTCCTGTTGGATGGTTCGCAGGTCTTCAGTGACGCGCGCGATGCGAAGATGGAGATCGTCCATGTCGTCGTTGGCCATTTCGGTTTACCTGTCAAACATCTCATCGGCCCCAGTCAGCGAATAGATGTCCCACGGGCATGCGCCTTTGGTAATTCTGCGCATTACTTTGGTCCGACAAACAGTCACCGCGTCGAGAAGCCATGATGGGTGCGGATTTTCACGCGCCGCGGGATATTCACGATGAATAATGGCCAATCGGAACTCTTCTCGATGCAGCCAAGAGTGCATTCGTCGGCTGCTCCAAAGTCACTCACAATCATCGAGCGACAGCCGCCTCGGCTGTCAGCGGAAATTTAGTCCAGCTACCGTCCGAGTTCCGAACTCTGAGGCCGAGTCTTCGGGCTCAGCAACGCCGTGCCCCGCTCCGCACTCTCGTCCCGCACCCGTTTGTGATACAACCACGCGATGCCAGAAACGCAGCCGCCCGCCCCAGATAATTCCGCCCCGCGCGGCCAGCAACTGGTGCGCGCGATCGGACGCTGGAGTCTGACCGCCCTGGTAGTGAACTCGGTCATCGGCAGCGGCGTCTTCGGCCTGCCTTCCACCGTTGCGGGCCTGATTGGAAAATTTAGCCCCATTGCCGTGCTGCTGGCGGGAATCGGCATGGGCAGCATCTTCGGTTGCTTCGCTGAGGTGGCGTCGCGCTTTCCGCAGGCGGGTGGGCCTTACTTATACGCGCGCGCGGCCTTTGGGCGCGGCATGGGCATTCAGATGGGCTGGATGCTGCTGCTCGGGCAGGTCGCTGCCCCCGCAGCCAACGCCAATTTGTTTGTGATCTACCTTGGCGAATTTTGGCCGCACGCCACCGATCCTGTGCCACGCGCCGTCATTCTTACTTTTCTGGTGGGCGTGCTGGCGTTCATCAACGTGCGCGGCGTGCGCGCGGGAACTCAGGTCAGCAACTTCTTCACCGCCGCGAAACTTGTGCCGCTGTTTGCGGTGATCGGCATGGGAGTCTTCGTGCTGGCCGCGCATCGCGGAACCATCCCTGCCACCGCGCCGGCCGCTTTAACCACCAGTCAGTGGTTGAAGGCGGTGTTGTTGCTCGTCTTCGCCTACGGAGGATTTGAAACCGCGCTCGCGCCTATGGGCGAGGCCAAAGATGCCCGCCGCGACGCCCCGTTCGCTCTGTTCGCCGCGCTGATCGCGTGCACGGTTATCTATGCCTTGATTCAGTGGGTCGTGGTCGGCGTGCTTCCATCCGCGGCAAGCAGCCAGCGACCTCTGGCCGATGTGGCGCGAGTGGCGGTCGGCTCTTATGGCGCCGCTCTGGTTGCGGTGGGCGCGCTCATTTCGTTCTATGGATATCTCAGCGCGAAGATTCTCGGCATGCCGCGCGTGACCTTTGCGCTCGCGGAGCAGGGAGACTTCCCCCGCGCATTCGCCGCGGTGCATCCGCGATTTCACACGCCGTACGTTTCGATTCTGGTGTTTGCCGCTCTGGTATGGGCCTTTGCGCTGAGCGGCGAGTTCAAGTGGAATGTAACGCTCTCGGCCGTGGCGCGCCTGCTCTATTACGCGGTGTGCTGCGCGGCGCTGCCGATGCTGCGCCGCAAGCGCGTGGGAGATGCGGGATTCCGTTTGCCCGCCGGCAATCTCCTGGCCGGACTTGCAATCATCATGTGCTTGGCGTTAGTGACGCGCGTCGACTTCGGCCAATCGCTGATTCTGTTGGGGACGACAGCACTAGGTTTAATGAATTGGGCGCTGGTAACCCGTCGAGGGGCCGTGGATTGATTTGGTGTCGCCATTACTCAGCCGTGTCACTCCCGCCTCTTGAGGATGCGTCGCAAATTTCTTCTCCCGTGAAGGACGGCCACGACCTGCACAGGTGACGTCTCCGGCCTATAGACAACCGTATAGTTTGGGTATCGGGTTAGTGAACGACCAGATTTCAAAAATATCTTCTTTGGCAAGCGGCGTAAGGGAATACGCGCTCATGGCTCCGAGGCACGAGTTCTACGCCAGTTGTCTTTCATCTTCTGAATTTCATCGCGAACCTGAGTGCCGTCAATGAGCTCGCCGCGCTCGGCTTGGAGAAATCCTTCTTCGATGTGGGCCATCAAGACTCTACGTTCGTCCTCGGTCCAGCTTTCCTCCGCGTCTTGAGCCTCGAGGGCGCTGCGGAACACTTCCTCCACACTGCGGTAACTGCCGCTGCAAAGGCGCTTGTTGACTAGCTCTTCAAGATCGGGAGGCAGGTTGATCTGCATGAACCCCTCCTAGCAATGGGCGTTCTGGCGTGAAGTCCTCGCCTTCAGCGTAGGAGATCAGAAACTAGGTGTCAAGCGCAGCTTCGTCGCGTTACGACTCTTGCTGCTCCATCTCGAGCAAGGCTTGTTTACGGTCAATGCCCCAGCGGTAGCCGCCCATGGCGCCGTCCTCGCGGACCACGCGATGGCAGGGGATGGCAACGGCAACCGGGTTGGTGGCGCAGGCGCGGGCCACGGCACGGCAGGCGCTGGGCTGGCCGATTGCCTTGGCTACCTGGCTGTAGGATCGAGTGGCTCCGAAGGGAATCGACTGCAAGTAGGTCCATACCCGCCGCTGGAATGCGGTGGCGCGAATGTCGAGCGGCAGTGAACCATCCGGATGTTTGCCGCGCATGTGCTGCAACAGGGAGCGCGTCCACGACTGCAGGCCGCTTTCATCCAACTTGCGGGCGGCGAAAGGAAATTCGCGCTTCAGGCCCTCGATCAATTCGCCATCGGAACTCGCAAATTGGATGGAGCAAATGCCGCGTTCGGTCGCGGCAATCAGCATTCGCCCCAGCGGCGTGTCGGCGCAAGTATAGCGAATCGTCGCGGCAATGGCCCCGCGGCGGTACTTGTCGGGGGTCATGCCCAACTGCGAGGCAGTGCGTTCGTAAAGACGGCTGCTGGAGCCGTATCCCGCGTCGTACATGGCGCGGGTCACCGAATCCCCGGATTGCAGATTGCGCTTGAGCAGGCGCAAGCGGCAGGAATCGGCGTATTCGCGCGGCGTAATGCCGAGCACTGCTTTGAAGCGGCGCTGCAGGTGAAACGGGCTCTGGCGAAATTCCTTGCCCAGGCGTTGCAGGGTCAGCGGCTCATCGAGATGCTGCTCGATATAGCGGCAAATCGATTTCACCGCGTCCGACTCGCGATTGCCCGTCAATGATTTGGGGCGGCAACGCAGGCAGGCGCGGTAGCCCGCCTGTTCGGCCTGCGCGGGCGCGAGAAAAAATTGGACATTCTCGCGCCGCGGACGGCGCGCCGGACACGACGGCCGGCAATAGACGCCCGTGCTCGAGACCGCGAACACGAATTCCCCATCGTGGGCGGCGTCGCGACGCTGCACGGCATGCCAGCGCGGATCGGCGTTCGGCGAATCTTGGCTCGGCCGATCTTCGGTCCCGGCAGATCTTGTTTCGGCTTTGGTTTGACGCACGGGCATTTCGTTTTCCGCTGTGAGTATGGCATTGGTCGTCATAGTAAGAAAAGCCTACGGCCAGAGCTTCGCCCGGACTATCCGAATCTTGCGGCCAAACGGAATTAACCCAGCCGCTGATTTGCGCCCGGCTCGCGGAACGAGTACAGTTCCTCGAAACAATTTTCCATCTTAACTCTCGAGGATTCTCATGAGGAACAGTCGTCTGGCGATTCTGGGCGGACTCACACTGGTCATGCTGGCAGCGGCGGTGGCACAGCAGGCTTCGAAACACATGCTAAGCAGCGACGAACTGAAGAAAGCGGTTCCAGCGGAATATTTCTTCCGCGGCCAGAAAGCGCCGGTACAGGTGCGCAACTCGGTCGGCTTTGAGTTGGCCGACGGCAAGATGATGCTGGCTGCCCTGGTCGATGCCTCGGGATACTCGACGGCGATCCAGCAGAAATATCAAGGCATGCTCATCACCGAAATCACCCTCCACATTGGGGGGTCGGAGTTGAAGCCGGGTGAATATGGCTTTGGGTTCTCCGCCGACGGCAAGTTTATGGTGATGGATGTCGCCAACAACGACGTGCTGAGCGCACCTTCGCAAACTGAGGCAGCCCTGCAGCATGCGGTCCCGCTGAAACTGGTCGAGGACGCCTCCGGCTACAAGCTTTATGCGGGAAAGAAGTCGGTGGAAATCAAGGCCGAAAAGGGCGGAGTTGCCACCAACCGGAATTCTTACATATTTGTACGTACACTGGACCGGACCTCAACTGCTTGCCTTAAAAACCTGGCGAGCTGTCGACAGGAATGGCATTTGCGGAGCCGGAAACGGCCCTTCCTGCGACGATCGACATCGCGACCGACCCAGAGGTCATCCGAGAAACATCTAAGCGTTACGGAGCCTTGCAGGGGCCTCCTACGACTTTTCAATCACTTGCACGACGACTCAACGACTTACAACGTTTCAGTGGGATAAAGGTTGGAATGGTCCCAGCACCGTGTTCATTCCCGCACGCTTGCGCAGTTCCGTGAGCAGGGCGCTGGCCGCGTTTTGATAAGTCTTGCTGGGATCGGAGGGATCGGC
>DATBEI010000088.1:0-53012 GCA_036269595.1 Candidatus Sulfotelmatobacter sp. | reverse complement strand
ATGGGCAGCAACTTTTGCGCGTGCGCCATTTTGAGCAGGCCAAGTTCGAGATGGAACCGCTGTTCCTGCTTGTATCCCAGTTCGCCGTGAGTGCGAAGCATGATTTGTAAATGGCGAGTGAGATCTTCTTCGCCGAAAATTTCGGCGACGCGGGCCACGCGCTCGCGCTCTTCACTCGAGACCTGCAGAAGAGATGAATCTTTACCGGCAATTTTCGCGACCGTTGCATTGCGCAGGAAGCGCACCATTTGGCGTGCGAAGTGAGTAGGGCTGTGTCCTTCGCCGATGAGATGGTCGACTTGGCGAAGAATCTCCTCGCTCCGGCCCTCGGAGACCGCCTGCATCACTTGTTCGAGGATATGAGCGGGGGCTGCGCCCACAAGATTACGCACGGAATCCGCGGTAATCTTTCCACTCGAGGAGGCAATGGCTTGATCGAGGATTGACAGCGCGTCGCGCATGGAGCCATCGCCGGCTTCCGCAAGCAGGGCTAAGGCGTCGTCATCGGCTTCGATCTTTTCCCGCGAGACCAGATCGCGCAATTGGGCGACGATGGCGTCGAATTTGACGGCCCGAAAGCTGAAATGCTGGCAGCGGGAGCGAATGGTCTGCGGAATATCTTCGGGCTGCGTGGTCGCCAGCATGAATACGATATGGTCGGGTGGTTCTTCCAGCGTTTTGAGCAGAGCGTTGAACGCGGCGTCGGTGATCTGATGGGCTTCGTCGAGAATGTAGATTTTGAAACGATCGCGCGCCGGACGGTAGCGGGCGGCCTCGCGAAGCTCGCGAATTTCGTCGATGCCGCGATTGGTGGCGGCGTCGATTTCAATGACGTCAACAGAATTTCCCGCACGGATTTCGGTGCAGGATTCGCACACCCCGCAGGGCTCGGGTACCGGTCTATCTTTGGAGCGGCAGTTTAGAGCCATCGCCAAGATACGGGCGACCGTGGTCTTGCCTATGCCGCGGTGTCCGCTGAAGATGTATCCGTGAGCGGAGCGTCCCTGCTCAATGGCATTCTGCAGAGTGCGGGTGACGTGCTCTTGCCCAATCACCTCGGAGAACCTCTGTGGACGGTATTTGCGAGCCAGGACGGTGTAACTCATGGGCGGAAGAGACGATTATACGTGATCTGTGGCGAGGGTTGCGGTTGGACCAGGCAGAAGCTTTTGACCGCTGAGAACGCTGAGAGAAGACGCAGAGAACGCCGAGAGAGGCTCGAAATGGAGCTCCGCGGCTTATTACGGGCAAGGCTTGCACGGGGCGCTGGCACGCGGTAGGCTTGTGCCTCAAGAATGGCGGATGTGGCTGGGGCTAGGCATGGTAGTGGCGGGCCACAAAGGAGAGCATTATGCAGTTGAAACTGACCAAGCGGACGGTAGATGGCATTGTGGCCATCGAGTGCAACGGGCGGATCGTATTTGGAGAAGAGTCCTCCCTGTTGCGCGACGAGGTTAAGAGAGTCATTGCGGACGGCAATCAGCGGATCGTGTTGAATCTCGGCGAAGTGAATTACATCGACTCAGGCGGATTGGGCACGTTGGTCGGGCTACATACTACAGCGCATAAGGCTGGAGGCACGATTAAGTTGGCGAATCTGACCAAGCGCGTAGGCGACCTGCTGCAGGTAACCAAGCTGTTGACCGTGTTTGACGTGCACAACTCAGAATATGAAGCGCTGGAATCCTTCCGGACTGCAGCCTGAATTTGTTAGTCGAACTTCGGCATGTGCGGGCAATCAAAAGCGTCTCTAGGCCGCAACCAATGCGGCTAATACGGCTACGGCAATTAGATGATTGGAGCAAAGAAGCTTGAGGTCTGCGCGGCGCGGTTCTCGCGCGAAGAAAAATAGCCCGATCCAAGCTGGTGAGATGCGTGTGCGGATCGAGCAAACGATTCGCGCGATCCCTCGCGGCAAAGTGTCGACCTACGGCGGAGTGGCTCGCGCCGCAGGATTTCCGGGCGCAGCGCGGCAGGTGGCGGCGACTCTTCGTCGTGGGTTCGGACTACCCTGGCAGCGGGTACTGGGGGCCGGCGGTGCGATCAAACTACAAGGCGACTCCGCCGTGGAACAGCGTTTGCGACTCGAGGCCGAGGGTGTGCGCTTTCGCGGCAAGAAAGTGGATATGCGGGCCTGCGAATATAAGTTCGGACGCACTAGGGGCTCGAAACGAGTGGGATACTGACACAAAAAGCGGGGCCTTGCCCGGCCGGACAGCCGAGGTCGGCTGTCTCCGCACAGGCGTTGTCTGGCTCTTCGTGACGGAGTTATTTTTTGAATTGCGGATCGATCTCCACTTGATACCCAGTGACCATTTTGTTGGTTTCATTGGCCATGCCGACGATTGCCATCAATTCTTTGAACATGGCGTCGGTCATGCCTTTTTTCTGCGCTGATGCCGTGTGCGAGGCGATGCAATAGTTGCACTGGTTGGTCACGCTGACGGCGACATAGATCATTTCTTTGGTGACGGGATCGAGTTCGCCCGGTCCCATGATCTGCTTGATGTCCTGCCACGTTCGTTTGAGCGTCACAGGGTCGTGGGCGATGGCTTTCCAGAAATTATTGATCCAGTCGGTCTTGCGAGTCGCCATAATGTCGTCGTAAATGGCGCGAACTTCCGGGCTGGCGTCCTGATATTCAACAAAGCCGAAGATGGACATGCTGACTCCTTCTAATTGGGTATGGCCGAACGACGGCGTGGTTTTCCTTCAACGCTTATTTTCCCTGCTTCGCCGCGAACTCGACCAAGTTTTTGTAGATGTCGGCGAGGTGCGGGTCGAAGCTGGAGATCCTGCGTCCATTGACGAAAAGCGTGGGGGTGCCGGTGACATCCACCGACTTGCCCAGGGCAATTGAGGCATCCACGCGAGCCTTCGTCTCCGGCTTCGCGGCGCAGGCTGCGATGTCAGTGCCCTTCACTCCGGCTCCGTCGGCAATGGCAGTCAGTTTCGCGTCGGCATTTTCGGCGGTAATGTCACTCTGAGTCTCGTAAGTCTTGGAAATGAATTTCCAGAAGGCATCATTGGAAGCCCGTCCCACGCAGTCGGCATACTCGGCTCCTTTGGCCGCCCAATTGTGCATCTCCAGCGGGAAATTCTGGAATACGAAGCGGGCGTTGGGTTCGGCCGCCACCAGTCCCTCAATAGTGGGCTGTGCGGCTTTGCAGGCCGGGCATTGCAGGTCGCCGAACTCGACAATCATAACCGGCGCGTCCTTGGGACCGCGCTCGGGGCCGGTGACGCCCTTATCGAGGGTGCGTTTCACCGGCTCGAACGGGTGTGCGCCAAACGGAATAATTTCGCCGACCAGAGCTTGCTTGCCGTCGGGAGATACGAAAAAGCGTGTTAACTGCTGGCCCTGCGGCGCGGCCAGAACGACTGTGACTTCCGCCAACCCCGGGATCGTTGAAGGCTTGATGCCGGAAATTTTCCAGGTTAAATCTTTTTCATAGCCGAACTGATCATGAAGAAAGGAATCCACTGTGGCTTCGGACGGCAAATTCCCAGAGTCTGAGGCGCTGGGCTTTTCCGCCGGTTTGGCCGAAGTTGTTTTCGCCGAATTGTGTTGAGCCACGGCCAGCGTGCCGGCCATCAGAAGGATACAGAGCGAGTTTAGAAAACGGCGCATGGTTCCCTTTCGAAATCTTAGATCTTTGAGAAATGAACTATCAGGATACTTCAAAGTCGGCGATTCAGGCTTCGCTCTTGGCTGCAATAGGCAGACGACGCCCATAGCCGAAAGCCTTCGGAGAAATTTTGAGGCCGGGCGCAGCCTGTTGTCGCTTGTATTCCGCACGATCGACCATACGAATTACGCGCCTCACCAGTTCAATGTCGAATCCGCGGTCTTCTGCAATCCGTTCCGCAGAGTGAGAATCTTCCACATAGTCTTCCAAGACTGCGTCCAGTACTTCGTAGGGGGGCAGCGAGTCGCTGTCTTTCTGGTTGGGCCGCAGTTCCGCGGAGGGCGGCTTCTCGAGCGTGGCTTGGGGAATGACGGAGCGGCGCGAATTCACGTACTGGCTGAGCCGATACACCAGCGTCTTCGGAACGTCGGAAATGACTGCGAGCCCGCCGACCATGTCGCCGTAAAGCGTGCAGTAGCCCACGCCGAGCTCGCTTTTGTTGCCGGTGGAAAGCACGATCGCGCCAAACTTGTTGGAAAGCGCCATCAGCAGCGTGCCCCGGGCTCGCGACTGGATGTTTTCTTCGGTGACGTCTTCTTTAGTTCCCTTAAAAACCTCTTTCAAGGTACTTCGATACGCTTCATAAGCGGGGTTGATGGAAAGCAACTCGAAACGAATTCCAAGATTTTTCGCCAGGCCCCGGGCATCGTCAATTGATCCTTGCGACGAATAAGGACCGGGCATGCCGACGCCAATAACGTTTTCTGGACCGACCGCCTCGGCGGCGACGACCGCAGTAAGCGCCGAGTCGATGCCGCCGCTCAACGCGATAATCGCTTTCTGAAATCCGCACTTGCGCATGTAGTCGCGTGTGCCCAGGACCAGCGCGGAATACACGCTCGCCTCTTCGCCGGCGGTCTGCTCGTGCATTTCTCCGGTGAGGTCGGACGAATCGAAATAGATCAAGTCTTCCTCGAAGGACCGGCCTTGGGCGATGACTTGTCCTTCACGATTCAGCACCAGGCTGGAGCCGTCGAATACCAGGCTATCGTTGCCACCGACCTGGTTCACCAGCACGACGGGAACTTTGTGCTGGCGCGCGATGCAGGCCAGCATGTCGCGGCGAAGTTCGCGCTTGCCGATCCAGAAGGGCGAGGCAGAAATGTTGAGCACAAAGTTTCCGCCGGCCCGAATCAGAGACTCGACGGGATCGACACTGTACAGGCGGTGAGGCCAGAACTGCTTGTCGTTCCATGCGTCTTCGCAGATGGTCAGAGCCATGCGATTGCCGCAGAACGGAAACAATTCCTGGCTCTTGGCGGCGGCGAAATTGCGCATCTCGTCGAATACGTCATATGTCGGCAGCAGCATCTTTGACTGGATGAAAGCGATCTTGCCGTCCACAAGGAGGGCGGCAGAGTTCATGGCGGCTCTGCCCGCATCGACTGGAGCGCGGGTCACCAGACCACAGATCACAGCGATTCCCCGAGTTTCGGCGGCAATCTTCTCCGCGGAATCGCGATTGCGCGCAACGAACGAAGAACGTTCGACCAGATCGCGCGGCGGGTATCCGCAAACCGACAGTTCGGGAAAAAGAATCATTCCCGCGCCGCCGGCCTGGGCTTGACGAGAAAAATCTATGATCTTGGCCGCGTTGCCGGAGAAGTCTCCGACGGTAGGATTGATTTGGCCGAGCGCTATCTTCACGTTTCTAGTGTAAGGCTGCCGATGTGAGAGGGCCAAGTCACGATTCCCTTGGTTGTTGCACTGCGCCTTTCGGACTCAGGTGAGGATGTAGCCCCGGACGCATTCGTCCGGGGGGCTCGCTTCGCTCGCTCGGCGGACGAATGCGTCCGCCGCTACGTGATTTCAGTTTGAATTTAAAAGGCGACAATCTTGCAAAAAGGCGTAACATTAACGATTTGGCAACTCATATTTCATTCGAGGAAAGACCATGTCTTCGTATCGGCTTTCTGCACAAAATCGATTTTTCTTTTTCGTGATGATTTTCGGCCTCATTTGCTCTCTAGCACGCGCACAGTCCGGCGGAAACAAACATCCTTGGTCGAATTCGAGCCTCAGTCCTGACCAACGCGCGTCGATGGTTGTGAAGGAGATGACACTGGACGAAAAAATCGCGTTGCTTCATGGGACGGGGATGGTGGGGCTAAGTCCGATGAGCCCGCTGGCCGTCCACTCCAACGGTGGGGCTGGGTACGTGCCCGGCATTCCGCGGTTGGGCATTCCGGCCATTCAAATGTCGGACGCGGCCTACGGGGTGAGGAGCAGTGGAGAGAATGGCCGCTACTCGACCGCACTTCCTGCAGATGTGGCAGCAGCCGCGAGTTGGGATCTGGACGCCGCCCGAGAATACGGAGCACTCATTGGCCGCGAGTTGCGAGCGCAAGGATACAACATGACGCTGGGCGGCGGCGTGAACCTGACGCGCGAGCCACGCGATGGGCGCACCTTCGAATATTTGGGAGAGGATCCTGTGCTGGCCGGAAAGCTGGTTGCGGCGGTTATGAACGGTTTGCAGGCGCAGCATGTGATGGGCGACATCAAGCATTACGCGCTCAACGATCAGGAAAGCGGGCGTAACGCGGTCAATGTAAATATTGACCTGCGCTCCGCTCGCGAGAGCGACCTGCTTGCCTTCGAGATTGGCTTGCAGGGTTCTGATATCGCCGCAGTGATGTGCTCCTACAACCGATTCCATGGCGATTATTCCTGCGAAAATAAATATCTGCTCACCGATCTGCTGAAGAAGGATTGGAACTTTAAGGGCTTTGTGCTTTCCGACTGGGGAGGAACGCACAGCATGGAAAAGGCTTCGGCCGCGGGGCTCGATCATGAGGAGCCGGGGTGGATTTTCTTCGGAGACGATTTGAAGAAAGCAGTACAGGCGGGCAAGGTACCGACGGCAGAAGTGGACGATCACGTTCATCGCATCCTGAGATCGATGTTCTCCAGCGGGGTGATTGACGATCCGGCGCAGCGAGGCGTGGTTGATGTCATGGGCGGGTTCGAGGTCGCGCAGAAAATTGCCGAGCAGAGCATTGTGCTGTTGAAGAATGATCATGCGCAGCTTCCGCTAGATGCTTCGAAGATTCGCACGATCGCGGTAATCGGTCCCCACGCGGATGTGGGAATGATTTCCGGCGGCGGTTCGGCGCAGGTCGATCCTCCGGGCGGAAACGCGATTATGCCACCCGGTAAAGGACAGACACACTGGCAAGACAAGATCTGGTTCCCTACGTCTCCACTGAAGGCAATTCGCGCAAAGGCGGCGGGTGCGACCGTTCAGTTCGACTCGGGGTCTGATTCCGCCGCAGCCGCGGCCCTGGCCAAGAATTCGGACGTCGCCATTATTTTCGCTTACCAATGGGAGAGCGAAGGGATGGATCTCGACAGCCTGTCGCTTCCGGAAAACCAGGATGACCTGATCGCGAGGGTGGCGGCTGCTAATCCACATACCGTGGTCGTGATCGAATCGGGTGGCCCGGTGACGATGCCGTGGGCAGATCAGGTGAGCGGAATTTTGGAGGCGTGGTTTGCGGGCAGCCGCGGCGCAGAAGCGGTGGCCAACGTTATTTTTGGAGATGTCAATCCAAGCGCAAAACTGCCCATTACATTTCCCAAGAGTGAAGCCGACCTGCCGCATCCCACGATCGTCAAACCCCCGAAGGCGACCGTTGACGCTGAGAGCCAGGGCTGGAGAAGAATCGCTGCAGGCTTGCCGGTATTTCAGGTGACTTACAACGAAGGGGTCAAGGTCGGCTACAAGTGGTATGACGCCGAGAACAAGACGGTTTTGTTTCCCTTTGGATACGGCCTTTCCTACACCAGTTATTCCTACTCCAATCTGAACGTCACGGCAGGCCGAAATCCTCGGGTAAGTTTTACCGTTACCAATACCGGGAGCAAAGCAGGCACGGAGATAGCCGAGGTCTATGCTTCCCTGCCGGCCTCGGCCGAGGAACCGCCGAAGCGACTGGTGGGCTGGAGCAAGGTCGCGCTCAATGCGGAAGAAAGCAAAGAAGTTGAGGTCGAAGTGGATCCGAAGTATCTGTCCATCTTTAACGTTGAGAAAAATGGCTGGCAGTTGATTCCTGGAGGCTATGTCTTCATGGTCGGAGGATCGTCGCAGGATTTGCCGCTGAAGGAGTCTGTCAGTTTGAACTAGAGGCGGCGCGCAAGCGACTTAACCAATGTCCTTTGCGGCCACCAGCACTTCTGGAATGATTGAAGGTATCCTGCCGCGAGTTGAGTAACCTGCGCGGCCAGGCGTTCAAAGTGCTCGACAGAAATTTCCAGGGAGTTCAAAGAGGTCAGTCGCCGCCTGCCGGGAAGACAGTGTGTTTGGGAGCCGGCAGGGGCGCCGAGCCCTTCTGGTCGCGCCACAACACTTCGTTCAGACGATCCGCGCCGGCGGCATCGGGACGCGAAAAATCCATTCGCGAGGAGATCTTCGCGCCCGGCGCTTCGCGCTTGTTGGTTTCGTAAATCAGGCCATTGTTCAAATTGCGGTAGTCCGCCTGATACGCCGCTTGATCCCCGGGTCCGGAGAAAAGACGCCCCATCACAGGCGCATGCGCATCGTTTTGATTCATCGGCGGAAGGCCGAGCAACGTCTCCATGGTGTGAATCACGTTCACTGTGGTGTAGAAGCGATGTTCCACGTTTGGCTGTGCGGCCGATCCGGGAGAATATTTGCTGATCACGAATGCGGTCGAGCGGTGGGCGTCAACGTGGTCGGCGCCGTTCTGCGCGTCATCTTCGAGAACGAAGATGGCGGTGTCGTCCCAATACGAACTGTGTGAAACAGCTTCCACAACACGGCCGAGGGCGAGATCGTTGTCGGCCACAGAGGCTTCCGGACGGGGAAAATTTGGACGCGTACCGCCGGTGTGGTCGTCCGGCAAATAGAGCAACACGAAAGCGGGCATTTCCAACTCCGGCCCCTCATGCGCATCGCGAGCGCGAACGAAAGCGGTAAATTCGTTCATAAACTCGTCGGCACGAAGTTGGTCGGGATAGTCGGTGTTGAAATCTGGATACAGTGGGTCGAAATGGCCGCGCAGAACTGCCTTGGTCGGCTTCACTCCGCTGAACAGAGGAACCTCCCACGGCCACGGACTGCGCCCCGCGTGCGGATTGCCGACGTTCGGCGCAAGCATTTCCCCCAGCTTAACAACGGTCTTCGGGCAGGCGGCTTCTTGGCCCGAAGGAGTTCCCTGCCGCGGATTTACGGCTTTGCGTTTCTCGTTGCACCATTCCGCATTCACGAATTCGCCATAATCGCGAAAGCTGACGTGATTACGTGTCAGGTTGTCCCAAAGAAATCCCGTGGAAGGATCGTCGACGTCCGGTTGATTGTGTTCCAGGGGATATTCATCAGCCACCTGCCCTTGAAAGTCGTAGGTGCGCTCCTTGCCACGATAGGCGATCTGCCAGGTCTTTTCGTTGTAATCGGAAGTAATGGCGGCGGTGGACCAGAGATGGCCGTCGCCGGAAACTTCGCCGCTGTCGTAGAAGTTGTCGAGCACGCCGAACTGCCGCACGAGTTTGTGCTCGTTGGGCGTGATGTCTTCGCCATACATGGTTAGCGAAGGGTCGCCGTCGCCCACTTTCAGGTCGCCGAGAATCTGGTCGAACGTGCGGTTCTCTTTGATGACGTAAATCACGTGCTTAATGGGATTCTTGCCACCGGCAAAGGAGATGGTTCCGGGGTCGCTGTGAAGCAGGTTGTTATTTTCAGCCATTTGCGTCAGCTGCGGCAGTTTTTCGAGAGTTGAAGGAATGTTGAGGCGCGCAATCGATCCACGCAACAGGGTTGCAATGTACGGATGGCTCCGGTGCTTGGTCTCATTGGAGGTCTTGTCCACGCCTTTGTTGGGGCGAGTCCCTTCGCCCTTGGCGGTGGCAATCAGAAGATCATCCCCTTGAACCGCGAGCGCGCTGGGGTACCAGTCGGTGGGAATGAAGCCGGTGGGTCCCTGCAAAGTCTGCGAACCAGACTCTGAATTGGACTGCGAAATTTCGTAGACGGCAATTGCATCCAATGAGGAATCGACAACAAAAAGATGCTTGTTGTCATGGGACTGCGCCAAAGCGGTAGGGTATGCTCCCCCAAAGTTTTGCGCCGCAGCCGCGGTTGAAATAAGTTGAAACACATTTCCGTCACTGGTAGTCACTGCCGCCACTTGATCCAGGTTCGAAAGCGTCACGTACAAAGTCTTCTCGTCCGGGCTCAACAACATCGCAGTAGGATGCGAACCGGGAGCAACCGGATCTTCCGGCTGCTTTAGCTTGATCCAGCGAGCGACCTTGCCACTGGTCAAATCGAGTTCTGCGATCTGGGAAGCATTCCACAAGCTGCACCAGGCGCGCCGGCCGTCTCGCGTGGCCGCGCAGGAATAGGGGAACGAAGACGGCACCAGATCGCTGGTGCTCAGATCGAAATGCTGCACGACTTTGCCGGTCGCCGGATCAAGCAGTACCACATTGTCCGAGAGATTATTCGCGACCAGGAGTTTGTCGCGGCCTGCATCGGAGATCACGGCGAGCCCCGCCGGATATGGGATTGCCATCTGGGGCGGCGCGGTGAGACCGATTGCGAGCTTCTTGCCCGTCGATAGGGGCTGAAGCGGAATCGGAATAAATCGCTCTGGCGCTACCTTGCCATCAGAAAAACGATAGACCGCAATGCCGTTTCCCAGGTTGCCGGATGTCGCGCCGGTGGGATCGCTCAGCGAACCGACAGAGGCGTACAGGTGCTTGCCATCCGAACTGAATGCCAATCCTAAGAAATAACTCTGATGGGATGATTCACTAAATCGGGCGTCAGGATAGTCGGCAATTTGATTTGTCTTCAGATCGAGCACCGAGATTGATTGCTGCGCCAATGTTTCTTGCGTGCCATAACCGTCATCGACCAATGCGGCGTAGCGCCCGTCGGGACTAACCACCATCGTCGAGGGAAAACTATTGGTGCTGCCGAGGCGTCCGGGCGAGGGGACAGTGAGCATTTTGCTGGTGGGAAGCAGGATTGGCGGGCGATCGGCGGAAGGCGTTTGCGAGCAAGCTATGGCGCTCAACAACATCAAAATAAAAAGACGGCAGAACGAACGAGTCACGGCGCCTCCAGAAAGCGATTGAATCCGAAAAAGAAGAGATGATGAGCGTAATGCACTCAGGCGCAAGCGGTCAAAGCGACGCGTGCCGAAGGCAATCCCAACGTTGCTCGTCTGATTCCCACATGCCGAGCTTCGCTCGACTGGACAGCCGAGGGTGGCTGTCCCTACATTCTGGTTACAAGCCGGAAAGCCTTGTCGTCGGCCGCTGCGGCTCCGGGCTCTCTGAGTCTTCGGGGTGCACGTTGTGACGAACGTCGGCGCCCTGTACCCAGAAGATGACGTCTTCGGCAATGTTGGTGGCGTGATCGGCGACTCGCTCCAGGTTGCGGGCGACCAGCAGGGCGTCCAGGGCCTGCCGCACAAATTCGGGGCGATCATTCATCGACTTCACGAGTTGAATAAAAGCGTCATCGCGCATGCGGTCAATCACGCTATCCATTTCAAGCACAGCCTGCGCAAGTTCCACTTTGCCCTCGATGAACGACTCCAGTGCCCGGCGCACCATAGCGCTAACCGCCGTCCCCATGCGAGCGATATCGACCGGTAATTCCGCTGCTGGAAGTTCGACCATATCCATAACTCGCTCGGCAATGTTCACCGCCTGGTCGCCGACGCGCTCCAGATCCGAATTAATCTTGGTTACCGCCAGAATAAAACGCAGGTCTACAGCCATCGGTTGCTGCATGGCGAGCAGGTCGAATGCCGCTTCGTCAATCTCGCGCTCGGCAGTGTTGATCATGCTCTCGCCTTCGAGCACCATCTGGCAGCGTGTGAGGTCGCGCTCCACATAAGCCTGGCGGGCTCGGTCCACCGCCTGCTCCGCCAATCCGCCCATGCGAAGCAATCGCTCCCGCAGATCGTCAAGCCCTTGTTGAAAGCGCGTACGCATTCGCAAAACCTTTCCGGTTCGAACCTGCTTCCATCCCGAACGTTTTCTTATCCGACCCGGCTTATCCGAACCGGCCCGTGATGTAATCTTCCGTCTTTTTGTCGGACGGCTTGGTGAAAATCTTCTCAGTCCTGTCGAACTCGATCATCTTGCCCAGCAGGAAGAAACCCGTAAACTCGGCGACACGCGCGGCCTGCTGCATGTTGTGGGTCACAATAACGATGGTATACCGTTCTTTGAGTTGGAAGATCAACTCTTCGATCTTTCCAGTGGAAATCGGATCGAGGGCCGAGCAGGGCTCGTCCATCAGCAGAACCTCGGGCTCGACCGCCAACGCGCGCGCAATGCACAATCGCTGCTGCTGGCCTCCGGAGAGGCTGGCTCCGGATTTTTTGTGAACATGATCCTTGACTTCGTCCCATAGCGCCGAAACCTCGAGCGAGTGCTGCACGATTTCGTCGAGCTTGCGCCGGTCGTGAAAACCGTTCAGCTTGAGACCGGAAGCCACATTGTCGTAAATCGACATAGTGGGAAATGGATTCGCTTTTTGAAACACCATCCCAACGCGGCGGCGCAATTGCGTCGCTGAGGTACCGTTGTAGGCATCGATTTCGCCGATGCGAATCCGGCCTTCGACACGCGCTTCCGGAATCGTCTCGTGCATTCTGTTGATGCAACGGATAAAGGTCGATTTGCCGCATCCTGAAGGTCCAATCAGAGCGGTGGCTCGATTGGCTGCCACCTTCAGATTGATGTCGAACAATGCCTGGCCTTTGCCGTACCAGGCATTCAGATTTTCGACGTTGATTCCGACACCCATAATTATGCCGTCCCGAAACTGCCACGCCGCACAGCATAGCGTACCGCCGCGACTGCGCCTACTATAAGAAGGATCAACACAAACGATCCCGCCCACGCCTGACGGTGCCAATCCTCATAGGGCGAATTGGCGTACACGTAAATCTGCAGTGGCAGCGCGGCCGTTGGCTGATTGTAGCGAAGGCTCCAAAAAGTATTGCCCAGCGCGGTGAAAAGGAGTGGCGCGGTTTCGCCCGCCACCCTGGCAAAAGCCAGCATTACACCGGTAATCACACCCGAGGTTGCGGTGCGAAGAGTAATTGACAGCGTCGTTCGCCAGCGCGGAACGCCGAGTCCATAAGCTGCTTCCCGCAACGCCTGCGGCACGAGCAGTAGCATCTCTTCGGTAGTCCTACAAATCGTGGGCACCATCATGATCGCCAAGGCGACTCCACCGGCGAGCGCGGAGAATCCCCTACCGCGGACCAGGATGGCCCAGGCGACAATTCCAATTACGATGGAAGGCACACCGTTCAATACATCGGCAGTGAAACGGATTGCGCTGCCAAATCGGTTGCGCCCGAACTCCGCCAGATAAATGCCGGCGCCAATTCCAAACGGAACGCCGATGACGCTGGCAATGCCCAGGATCAAAATCGATCCCGCGATCGCATTGGCCATGCCGCCGCCGGGCTCGCCCACGGGCTTCGGAGTTTGCGTCAAAAATGCCCAATTGATTGAGCCCAAGCCGCGGTATACCAGATATCCGAAGATGGCTACCAGCGGAGCCAAGACCAGCAGCACAGTCAGAACGGCGACTCCGGTCATGAGATGATCGGTGATACGGCGGCGCCAACTGATGGGGGCGACCTGCTGTCGCGGCGTCGACTCTCGAGCAAGTTCAGGCATGTCCCCTCGCAGGCTGGCCGCGGGTAACGGTCCACACCAAGAGTTGCGCCAGCGCGTTCACGATGATTGTCACCAGAAATAGGGCGAGCCCAATTTCGACCAGCGCGGAGAGATAGACATCGCCAGTGGCTTCGCTGAACTCATTGGCGAGCACGCTGGCCATGGTATATCCGGGCGCGAACAAGGATTTTGCGATCTGCGGACGGTTGCCGATAACCATGGTGACCGCCATGGTTTCTCCGAGCGCCCGGCCGAGCCCGAGAATGATGCCACCGACAATTCCGGCGCGCGCGTTACGCAAAACGCCCACGCGAATCATCTCCCAGCGAGTTGCGCCCAGAGCCAAGACACCCTCACGCTGGTGCTGCGGCACAACCATGAGAACTTCACGCGTAATCGAGGAGATGATGGGAATGATCATGATGGCGAGAATGATTCCTGCAGCCAGCATGCCGATTCCGTAGGGCGGGCCTTCGAACAACCCTGTCCAGCCCATAGTCTTAGCCAGGAATGGTTGAATGTGCCCGCTTAATAGAGGCACGAGGACAAACATGGCCCACAGTCCGTAGATAACGCTTGGAATCGCAGCCAGCAATTCTACGAAGAAGGAAAGCGAACCGCGCAGCTTCGTGGGACACATCTCCGTAGTGAAGACAGCGACTCCCACTGACAGTGGGACTGCAATGACCAATGCCAAAAGAGATGAAACCAATGTTCCGTAGATGAACGGCAACGCGCCAAATTTTTCGCTGACCGGGTCCCAGTCGCTTCCCGCGAAAAACTTGAAACCAAAGGCATGCCAGGAAAGCCTGGATCCCGAAAGGAGTTCAAAAACGATAAGAATTAATACGCCCAACACCGCCAGGCCACAAAGCGTCATCGCCGACTTAAAAATGCGGTCGGCAACCTCGCCTCTTGCGCTCTTCAACAAAGGCGCTGGCCCCAGCACCGCTACCGATGTAACCTTCGTCCCTTCAACAGGTTGCGGTCCTGGCATATCAGGCCGAGGCAAGGCTTTGTTGGCCATTCGGCTTAAACGTAACAGAGACGTGTTACAAAGATGTTAAAATCAGACGGGCTTTTCCGCCGGGACCATCAATCCACAGTGAATCACGAACCGTTTTGTCGGTAACACTGCATTTCAGCGAGTCATCTCAACCGGGCCTCCTGCTGGAAAGTAATACTTTTTATGTCGATTTCATCCAGTCGCAGCCAACTTGCCTTCAAGAAAACAGAGCGAGCGCTACTGAAACTTTCATCCACGCAGACGGCGGAGGTCGTCCATCGCTTCCGTACCGCAAGCTGCAGGCTGCAGACATTGTTGGAGCATTTCTTGCGGGAGCGCGACCGGAACCAGAAGAAATTGCTGAAAATGCTGAATCAGATCCGGCGGCGAGCGGGTAAAGTGCGTGACTTGGATGTCCAACTCGCAGCTCTGCGCAGCCTCAAAGTGCCGCAGCAGCCGCGACGGAAAACCCAGTTGGTGCAGGGCTTGATTGAGCTTCGCGAAAAACATGAGAAAAAACTCCGTAAGATGCTGACCAGCAGCGTCATCCGCGAGCTTCAGAAAAGACTCAAACGAGGCTCAAACCAAGTACGCTTAGCAGGCGGACAAGACGCTTTGAAAATCGCGCGGGAGATGTTGAATCAAGTCGTACGCCCCGCCGGTCCCCTTCGCGAAGACGTGCTGCATACTTACCGGACAATGATGAAGCGCGCCCGTTACGCTGCCGAATTCGCGCCAAACTCCGCAGAAGCTGATTATTTCATCGCTGAGGTCAAGAAACTGCAAGACGCCTTGGGCAATTGGCACGACTGGTTAATTCTGACGGAAGCTGCCGCCAAACGGCTGGGAGAAGTGAGTCAATCATCTCTTGTCGCTCTGCTGCATAACGTGACAGCAGGCAAATTCCGCCTGGCCGTCGCCGCAGTGTCCGCCTCGCCGACCCTCCGACCTGGAAATGCAGTTCTCGTCGCTACGAAACAATCGCGTAAAGTGAGCGCGAACAGTCCGACGTTGATAGAACGGATTGAGTCTGCCGCATAACCAAAACGAGCGGTGACGAAGTGGACGCGGGCATGTAAACTGTCTGCCTTCCCCATGCCCACGTTTGCTGCAGTCGATATCGGTTCCAATTCCGTCCGGCTTAAAATCGCGCGCCTGCAAGCGGGACGCCTCCGTTCCCTTCATGAAGATCGTGAAGTCACGCGGCTCGGGGAAGGCGTTTTCGGCTCCGGCTTTCTAACTCCTGACTCCATCGCAACGACGGTGAAAGTACTGCGGCGATTTCATCGTGCGACGCAACAGATTGTGACGGACATCGTGCGCGTGGTTGCCACGAGCGCCTTGCGGGATGCGAGAAACTCACAAGCCTTTCTGGAATGGGTGAGATCAGCCACAGGCTGGCGCGTGGAAATCATTTCCGGCGTGGAAGAGGCGCGCCTGATTCATCTCGGACTTATCTCGAGCGGCCGGGTGGACCGCTCGCCCACGCTCATGATGGATCTTGGCGGCGGGAGTTGTGAATTGACAGTTTCTCAGGGCGGACACATTCGCAACGCTGTCAGCCTTCCCCTGGGAGCGGTGCGCCTGACCGACGAATTTCTACGACACGACCCCATTCGAAAAGGCGAATTGAAGCGTCTGCGCGGTTTCATTACCCGCGAAATCAATCGCAACACCGACCGCATCAGCACTGCGAAACTTAAGAATGTAATTGCAACGTCGGGAACCGCCGCATCTCTGGCGGCTATAGCCAGCCATCTGCGTCGAGGCACCACGAGCCGGCAGCGGCTCATGGTGTCCTCTACCGAAATGAAGCGGATCGCTAAACGGCTGGCGCGCTTGCCAGTTGCGGAACGGCGCAAGATCGAAGGCATCGGGCCGCGACGTGCGGAGATCATCGTAGCTGGTGCCATCGTTTATCAGGAACTGTTGGACAAGCTCCGGCTCAAGGGCTTCCGCTATTCACCGCTTGGGTTGCGCGACGGCATCCTCGCCCAGATGGCCGCTGACTACGATCGCAGCACGCGCTCCGGGCGGCAAGTCGAATTTGAACGCTGGGAATCGATCATGACTGCGGTAAACCATTACCGGGTTGATCGCAAACACGCTCTGGATGTTCGAGAACACGCCACGCTGCTATTCTCGGCGCTGCGCTCGCTGCACCGCCTTCCGCCCGAGTATCGCGAGTGGCTCTCAGCCGCAGCGATGCTTTACGAAGTGGGCGACTACGTGAATCGCAATGGACGCCACCGCCATACTCACTACATCATTTCCAACTCTGAAATTCTCGGCTACACGCCTCAACAGCGGCGGATTATTGCAGCCATCGCTCGCTATCTCGGGAAATCGCGCCCGGCGCTGGAAGATGGGCCTATGAAGATGCTGGATCCGGGCGATCGCTCTGAGGTGCAGAAGGCGATTCTATTGCTGCGTCTGGCGCGCGCTCTAAACCTGGGTCGCAGCCGCGCCGTTGAACGCGTTCGCGTCAGCCTGCGATCTGCAGAAGTGAAATTGACTCTGCTGCCGCGGCGTCGCATGGGAGTAGATCTTGAACTTTGGGCGATTGAAAAAGAGCGCGATTACTTTCGCGAAGTCTTTGGCCGCGAACTCTCCACAGCCGCATCGTAGAGTGTACGCAAGACTTTTGGCGTGACGCACCACTGCAGAGTGCCCGAAGTGCGGCGCATCTCCACCTTGGCTACCGCGCCCTTTTTCAGTTCCAGTGATGCTTCGCATCCGGAGTCACTGATCACGGCACCGAGAAATTGACTCAAATTTGGGTTGTGGCCTACAACCATGATCGCTTCCTGTCGCGAATATTTTTCCAACAGCTTGCGAAAGTCGGCGAGTCCAGCCTCAGGTCGCAGGCCAGTATCGATCTGCAGTTTGCCCTCATAGCCCAACTCATTGCCGACCAGCGATGCGGTCTGGGTACAGCGCTTGAGCGGACTAGAAACGATGGTGTCCACTTGCGCGTCCAGCGCAGCAAGGGCTCGTCCAATGTAGCCGCATTGCTCAATTCCGTCCTTGTCGAGAGCACGTTTCTCGTCCTTCTTGGGATTCACGAAGTGCTCACCCGCACTGGCGTGACGAAGAAAATAGAGGATCATCTAAGCTTATCGTTCCTTTCCTGCCAGGGTTCTTACTTTACGCTTCCGCGCCGGAAGGGGAGGAACCGGGGCAGCGGCCTTGCCTTCCGCAACTTCCATGAGGAAATCTTGAGCGCTGAAAGCCGCGGGTCCGGTCGGCGGCCGTCGGTTCCGTACGCCGTGCAAAGGCTGCCACGCTGGAATATACGTCGCATCCTTCAACAGGATTCTTGCCTTCCGGTTATCGGCTAAGTACGCATCAAGGATTTCATGCCACACCCGTTCCCGCAGCATCTCGTCGCGCAGCGGAACCAGCACTTCCACGCGCTCGTACAAATTGCGCGGCATCCAGTCCGCGCTGCCCATATAAATCTCTTCTTCTCCTCCGTTTGCGAAGTAGAAAATCCGGCTGTGCTCCAGGAATCGGCCCACGATGCTGCGCACGTGGATATTGTCGCTCACGCCTCGCACTCCCGGACGAAGCGCACAGATTCCGCGCACGATCAGATCGATGCGCACACCGGCCTGCGATGCCCGGTAAAGAGCTTGAATCACGGACTTATCCAGTAACGCATTCATCTTCGCGATGACGTGAGCATCCTTGCCTTGTCGGGCGTGCTCCGCCTCCCGATCGATCAATGCTATGGTTTTTTCAGCTAGATCGAGTGGAGCGACGAGCAGGGGCTCGTAACTAGGATTCTCCGCATACGCGGTTAGAAAACTAAAAACATCGTGCACCGCGCGCGTGATCTCCGGACTGGCCGTGAATAAGCTCAGATCGGTGTAAATCCGCGCGGTCGTTGCATTGTAGTTCCCAGTTCCAATGTGCGCATAACTGCGGGGCACGCCGTCAGGATCGCGGCGCACCAGCAGCGACAACTTGCAGTGCGTTTTCAGGCCGACCAGGCCGTGGAACACTTGCACGCCGGCATCTTCCAGATCCCGCGCCCAGCGAATATTTGAGGCTTCATCGAAGCGCGCCTTCAACTCCACCACGGCCGTAACTTCCTTGCGCGAGGCCGCGTCCATGAGCGAGGGGACGATCAGCGAATGTTCGCTGGTGCGATACAAAGTCTGCTTGATGGAAAGAACGTTATCATCTTCCGCAGCCGACTCGATAAAAGAAACTACCGCATCGTAGGAATCAAACGGATGATGGAGCAGAATGTCGTGCCCGCGCAACTCCTCGAACAGATCCTTTGACTTTGCAGTCAAGCGCAACTCCCGTGGTGAAAATGCGCGGTACTTCAAGTCCGGACGGTTCACCTGCTCGTAAACATTGAATAAGCGCGAGAGGTTGACCGGACCGTTCACGGGAAAAACCTGCCAGGAATCCAACTCAAAGACAGTTCGCAAGCGATCGACGATCTCCGGGTCGGCGTCGGCTTCAATCTCCATGCGAACAGCGTCACCCTTGCGCCGATTATGCAGTTCGGTGCGAACCGACTCGAGCAGGCTTCGCGCCTCTTCTTCCGCCAGGTAGAGGTTGCTGTTGCGGGTTACTCGAAAAGGGGCGGACGAGACAATGTCGTAGCCGTGATACATGCGAACGGCGTGGTGCGCCACCAGGTCCGCGAGGAAAATAAAGTCTGTCGTGCCCTCGGAGGGCAACCGCACTAGTCGGGGCAACGCGCGCGGCACCGAGACCACACCGGTGTATGTCAAGGCCGAGCGCCTGCGACGACGCAAAAGGAAACCAAGGCACAAAGCTTTATTGATAACTCGGGGAAAAGGGTGCGCGGGATCTACAGTGACCGGTGTCAACAGAGGATCGAGCTCTTTCTCACAATATTCTTCCACGAAGCGGAGAGCTTCCGAGTCCAACTCGTGCATTCCCAAAACGCGGATTCCGTTTTCCGCAAGCGCCGGACGAAGCCGAGAATTCCAACAACCGTACTGATCGTCGACGAACTCGTGAGTTAACTGGTTCAGCAGGTCCCGCTTTTCGGTCAGCGTGAGGCCGTCGGGCCCAACCTCGTTGTAACCGTCCTCAATCTGCTGCATCATGGCAGCCACACGCACTTCGAAAAATTCATCGAGATTGCTGGCGGAAATGGCCAGGAATTTCAGGCGCTCCAGCAGCGGATTGCCCTCATCAGACGCCTCTTCCAAGACTCGGCGGTTAAATGCGAGCCACGACGTATCGCGGTTCAAGTAGTACTGGGAATTATCGAGCGAGACACGCGCCATGGGAAGAGCACTTCAGTCCGTTTTTATCTCTCTTGCCGAAGCTTGCGTCCAGCGGGCACGGTTCCGGACAAGTACGGGACTACTAGTATAAAGCATCCGCCGAATCAGGACAGGCGCTAGCTCCGAGGCAGGAATCAACGACCGACATTCCTCGCAAACGGAAACGGAACCTGAGCAGCATTTCTGCCGTCCAGGTTCCGGTGAAATGTTGTGAGTTCCGACCTGTCTTTACGGCAGGTAATAACGGAACGACGTGAGAAACATATTTTCCACTCCCTGAGCCTCGCTCGGGGACCCCGCGCCGGACCAGGCATTGCGAATCACCACCGAGTATTGTGGACCAAACTGGATACGACCCCAGTTCAATTTTTCTTTGGCGCCGTCCAACACCTTGAACCAGACGCCCGCAGTTGCTTCTGTGACTACGCGCGTGTCGGCCGTGCAGTTGGAAAGACCACCCGGCAAGAAGCCGCCCGCTCCGGGTCCGGTTTCGGTTGAGCAGCCTGTATTGTTGAAGTGTGGCGATCCATAACCGACATACTTTTTTGTGATCGGGTCATAGTCCGCCGCTCGACCAGCGTATTCTGCTCCGCCATTGAAGTAGATGTCCGCTTTGCGGGTGTGGAATTCAAGAGTCGATAGACCCTGCAAGCTTTTGACAAGATAAAGCGTTCCATCGGCATGCACGGAAACGTCCGGCAGTCCTGCCGTACCGTAGCGGCCCACTCCGCTGCCGCCAAAACCGTGCAATCCGAAATCGATATGCTTGTTGGCAAATGACCAGCGCGCGTTGGCGCCAAAGCCGCCGCCGTTCTTCGAGGAGTTAAATGCCCCCGTGGCGTTCGGGCCAGGCTTCGTGCTGCCGCCGCAAAGAGTGGTTGCGGACACATCTTCGCAGGGAAAAATACGGTCACGGAAGCGGCTGTACACGCCGAAAATTTCGTAGTGCCCGAAACCCGGTTCGAAAGCAAGCTTCGCGACAATGTCGGGAGACGGGTTGAACGCGTAGCTTGCTGCTGGCGAACAGGTGGTTGTCGTCGAGACTGTGCCGGTGCTGCTGGTCGTGGTGGTGCTGCTGCAGCCGGTCACTGCACCATTGTATAAACCGCCGCCCGCGCCGGCGGAACCGATCAGAAAGTTGGAGGCGTTGCTGTGCGAGCTAACCGTCGCCTGGGCGTTTTCCATCGAGATGCCGAACCAGGCCTTGTTGCCGAAGTTCTTTACCGCCCGCAGACCATATTGCCGGGCCCAACTGAAGCCGACGGTATATTGCGGATCGATGGTCATGGGAAGCGCTTCAGTGCGATTGTCCATGCCACGCTTGGTCTCGGTGACCAGACTCCACATCTGCCCGCCCGTGATGCTGAAGCCGTTGTCGAGCGCAGCCTGACCCCAAGCTTGCCGCTGGCGCATCGTGTAACTGTTGCTTTCGTTGTTGTTGGATGTTATGCCGGCTGAAAGGAAATCCGCCTCTACATAGCCCGACAACTTCGCGCCCTTGAGCCGCCCTTCCGCCAACATGGAGACTCGCGACTGGCGTCCGGAACCGAAGAACTCGGAGACGTTATAAGTCGAGGCGCCGGGCATCGGCACGGCGTTAAAGGGAGTGTTGATATCCGACGCCAGAGCACGCTGGCGCCAAACGGTTTCTGCCGCCAGGAAGCCGCCCGGCGTAATCGTGATGCCTTTGACGTGAATCGCGGTGGGGGGCCCCGAAGCGTTCTTCTGCGTTTCCTGTACCGTCACCACGGTATTAGCCAGGTTGCTCTTCAGGTCGGTCACGTCGCCCTTTAGTTCGGTGACCGCCTGTTGTTGCTGAGCGGCTTGTGCCTGGGCTGCATCCGCTTTGGTTGCCGCGTCGGTGGCGGCGCTCTGCGCCTGTTGCGCGGTCTGGTCTTTGGTCCGCAGTTGGTTCTGCAAGTCCTGAATCTGCTGTTGCTGCTGCGCCAGAGCCGCCTGCTGCGATGCGATCGCGTCCTTTAGTGCTTGGACGTCGGCCGCAGTCACGGCTGCCGGCTTCGGCTTCCTCGGTTTGGGCGGCGTGCTGGTTTGCCCCACCAGACCCGTCGCCAGAAACAGAATCACACACAACGTCCGCGCAGAACTCATTGCTCTTTCTCCTTTGGTGTTCCTATAAAATGAAATCGCTCCCTGTTGCGGGACTACTTGACCTGCTTGATAGCCTCTTTAACCTTTGCCACCACGCTGTCAGGTAAAGGCGCATAGGCGAGTTCTTTGGTCATCTTTTGGCCATCCGTGACCATCCAGTTTAGGAAGTCGGCCAGCATTTTACCCTTCGCCGCGTCCTTAGACTGCGCCGGAATAAGCAGCCATGTGAAACTGGAAATCGGATATGCGTCCTTTCCCGGGGGATTCGTGATCGATACTCGGAAATCGGCCGGCATCTTCGGAGCGGACGCGGCCGCGGCAGTCACGCTCTCTAGACTCGCTTTAACGAAGTTCCCTGCGGAATTTCGCACGCTGCCGTAGGTGATGTTGTTCTGGACGGCATAGATCAGTTCTACGTATCCGATTGAACCCGCAAGTTGGCGAACGAATCCGGCCACGCCTTCGTTGCCTTTTCCTCCCATCCCAACGGGCCACTTCACGGACGTATCGCTGCCGACCTGACTCTTCCACTCCGGACTGATCTTGGAAAGATAATCAGTCCAGATGAAGCTGGTGCCGCTGCCATCGGAGCGGTGGACGACGATGATGTCTTTGTCCGGAAAATTCACTCCGGGATTCGCCGACGTAATCTCCTTGTCATTCCATTTAGTAATTTTTCCCAGGAAGATTCCGGCCAGTGCAGCGGGAGTGAACTTCACTTCCCCGGTGACTCCGGGGATATTGTATGCCGGCACATCTGCACCTAAAACGGTCGGGAGATTGAGGAGTTTCGTCTTCGACTCCTGCAGCTGCTTGTCGGTCATGGGCATATCGCTGGCGCCGAAATCAACGGTTCCCGCTGTGACCTGCCGGATTCCGCCGCCGCTGCCGATCGACTGATAGTTAATCTGCACCTCGGGGTGAAGTTTGTGGTATTCGCTAAACCACTTGGAATAGATAGGGTAAGGAAACGTGGCACCTGCCCCGGTCAGCGTAGTCTGCCCTCGAGCTGACACGGCCAAAAAGACACACACCGACAGAAGCACAATTTTGCGCATAGTTAGCTCATTCCTCCTTGTAATCGAAAGACCGTTCTATCGGCGGCGTGTTACAGGAGGGTTACAAACGGGTAAATTTCTGATGAATGCCCCACTCGGTGCGAACGACTGAAGAGCGGAACAAGGTCAGTCGACACTGGCGTAATTGGGCACAGCCTGCAGGTGAGCAATCGCGCGGGGGAAGGAGTGTTCGACGGAAAGCGTAGACGGAGCCCTGTCAGCAGCGCAACCCAGCCATAACGCTGTTACTATCAGTCCCGCTCATGCATCTAGTATTTTAGGAACGTTAAACACACGGCGGCACTTATCGGCAATCTACGTTCGGTCACTGTGTTTTAGTTGCACTCATGCTGGATCAGGACCGCTAGCCATCTGATGCACTTCGAAAGCAAGATCGAATCGGACGTAATAAATTTGTCAATCCCAGCGGGGACAACTCCGCGGCCAGAGGACAAGAGTTACGATGCCTGATTTCTCCGCCCACTATGCTCCGGGCTGGCCCGGAATTCCCCCACGTTGGACTTCGAGCGCCAAGACCGGCATCGGCACAGCCCTCAACCAGCACAGCAAGGTCTGGTTCACCCTAAGTCACGGCATTCTGAACGAAGTATATTTTCCTCGGGTCGACCAAGCCTGCACGCGAGACATGGGTTTTATCGTCACACATGGCGAGGATTTCTTCTCCGAGGAAAAGCGACACTGCAAGTTCGAGATTCATGCCTTTGAACCCGGCATTCCCGCCTACGAATTGACCAATACCTGCAATAGCGGGCGCTATCGCATCCACAAAGAGGTTTTTACCGATCCCTACCGCAATGTCGTTCTGCAGAAAGTTCGCTTCGAGCCACTACAAGGGCAACTCGCCGACTACCATTTGAATGCGCTTCTTTCGCCGCACCTCGCCAACTGCGGATACGGAAACACGGGATGGGTCGGCGACTACAAAGGCTTTCCCATGCACTTCGCCGAACGTGACGGCGCCACTTTGGCGCTCGCTTCGTCGGCCCCGTGGAAGAAAAGGTCGGTAGGGTTTGTTGGCGTCTCCGATGGCTGGCAAGATTTGTCCCAGCATTTCGAGATGGAATGGGAATACACCCGCGCGGAGAATGGGAACGTCGCACTTACTGGCGAAGTCGATCTTGCCGCCTGCAACGGCGAGTTCATTCTCGCGCTGGGCTTTGGAGCTATTTGGACGGAAGCCGCGCAACAGGCGCGATCCGCGCTGTTTGAAGACGCCGCCGAGATCCGCCAGCTTTATGTCGTGCAGTGGCAAAACTGGCAGAACACTTTGATCAAACTTGATGAACCATTGCGGGAAAGGGATCTCTATCGCAGTTCGACGGTTGTGCTGCGCACACACGAGTCCAAGGATTTTCTCGGCGGCATCATTGCCAGCCTTTCCATTCCATGGGGATTTAACAAAGGCGACGAGGATTTGGGCGGATACCATCTGGTCTGGCCTCGTGACTTGGTCGAAACCGCGGGCGCGCTACTGGCCGCAGGCGCCGTCACTGATGCCTTGCGCGTCCTTCGTTATCTCGAAGCAACTCAGGAAGCAGAAGGCAACTGGGCGCAAAATCTTTGGCTCGACGGACGTCCCTACTGGAGCGGCATCCAGATGGACGAAACCGCTTTTCCCGTTTTGCTTATCGATTTACTTCGTCGTGAAGCCCCGAAAGCCCTGGGCAAACTCGATCGCTGGTGGCCGATGGTGCGCAACGCCGCCAGTTTCATCTTGCGCAACGGCCCGGTCACTCAACAGGATCGATGGGAAGAAGACGCCGGCTACTCGCCCTTCACGCTGGCCGCGGAAATTTCTGCGCTACTGGCTGGAGCGGATATCGCCGATCTTACCGGGCATGCGGAGCAAGCCGTAATCATGCGCGACACGGCCGACGCATGGAACGACAATGTTGAACGCTGGGTCTATGCCACCGGAGGCGACCTGGCGCAACAACTGGGAATCGACGGCTATTATGTGCGCATCGCCCCGCCGACGACCGACGCCGCCGCCTCGCCGACCCAAGGATTTGTGCCGATCAAGAACCGCTTGCCGGGCCAGGACGGCGAGCCTGCCTACCACATTATTAGTCCCGATGCTTTGGCGCTGGTTCGCTTCGGTCTACGCGCGGCCGACGATCCTCGCATTCTGAATACGCTGCGCGCCATCGATGCTTTGCTTGCTGTCGAGTTGCCCCAAGGTCCCTGCTGGTATCGCTATAACGGCGACGGCTACGGAGAACATAAAGATGGCTCGGCCTTCGATGGTACGGGCATCGGCCGCCCTTGGCCCTTGCTCGCGGGCGAGCGCGCGCACTACGCATTAGCCGCTGGTCATCGCGATGAAGCTGAGGCCCTGCTCACCGTGCTGGAAAATTCACCTGCCGGGAGGAGCCGGCTACTGCCCGAACAGGTCTGGGACGCAGCGGACATTCCCGCCCTCGAATTGTTTCGCGGTCAGCCCAGCGGGTCGGCCTGTCCGCTGGTGTGGGCTCACTCCGAATACGTAAAGTTGCGCCGTTCCATTCGCGACAACAAGATTTTCGACCAGCCTCCTCAAACCGTGCAGAGATATTTGATCGAGAGACATGGGCGTCAACATTTCGGCTGGAGGTTTAATAATAAAACCCGCAGTATCCCGCGTAACCAGACTCTCCGCATTGCGCTACTCACCCCCGCCCGCGTTCACTGGAGCATCGACGGCTGGAAAACGGCCCACGATACCGATACTCGGGACACCGGCCTCGGCATCTACGTTCTTAGTCTGCCTACTGCATCGCTGCCACCGGGGGGCCAGGCTGTGTTCACGTTTTTCTGGCCGCAGGAGAATCGCTGGGAAGGCAAAGACTATACGGTTACTGTCGAGAACAGTTAGTCCAAGCCTCGAAAGACGGCTTAGGTATCCACGCTGGTGTAGCACAACTCGACCACGGTGCAGTCATCGCTAAGTGGATTGCCGCTGCAGAAGGCAGTCACTGCCGAGAAAATTCCATCCAGAGTGGGCGACTTGGCAGCGGCTTCTTCCAGGCGAAAGTCTTCAAAAAAATCGCCCATTGCATTCTCCGCCTCCGTGACTCCATCGGTGACCAGAATGAAACGATCGCCGGATTTCATCTGGCAGCGGGCGCTCTCAAAGGTGGCGTCGGCTAGCAATCCTACCGGGACGTTTCCGTGCGGGGGGCGCATGACCTCTCCCGCGCAAACAAGAAGGGGTTGCACATGGCCGCAGTTGACGTATTCCAGGTCGCCGTCGCGGCGCAAGCGCGCGAGCAGTACAGTCGCATACTTCTCGCCGCCCATCTTCTCCGTGAAAAACCGGTTGACGGCAATAACCACCTCGAGCAGCGACATGCCGGCGATGAGTTGGGAATAGATCATCCCCTGCAGCGTGGAGGCGAGAAGCGCCGCCGAAACTCCTTTGCCGCTGACGTCAGCCAGCACAACGGCCAATCCTTCTTTCGTGTGCACCGCATCGTAAAAATCTCCACCTATTTCCTTACATTGCAGATTTCTACCGTCCATGCGGGCAAACGGGACCTCGGGAATTTTCACTTTCATGAGCCGCTGCTGAATGCGGGCAGCGATGCTCAGTTCCTGCTGGTAGCGGCGCGCCTCTTCTTCGGCCTGCACCAGTCGCGCGTTTTCAATGAGCGACGCCGCTTCCCTGGCAATCGCGTGCAGAATGTCCTTGCTCACTCCGCTGATGTCGCGCGAGGCAAACCGCGAATCGAGATAGAGCACGCCCATGGCCTCTGCCGCATTCGCCGCTGGCGGCGGGGTTTGCAGGTCGCGTGTCGCCTGCAGTTGCATCTTGCGCAGGGGAATACAGATCACCGTCCGCAAATCGTAGGCCACTATGCTCTGCCGGCCCGCCAGGTCCAGCGAACGGCTTGTATCAGTTAAGAGAAACTCCGAGTTCGAACGCAGCGACTCTTCGAGGATCGAATGGGAAATCGTCTTGTCATCGAGCAGCGGCTCCTTTTTGGAGTTGCGGCCAGCGGCCAGTCGCAGTTTTCCGTCTTCCTTAAGGAAAACAAAAGCTCGTTCCGCGCCGGTCAGCTGCAGCGTAACGTCGAGCATGGTCAGCAGGATTTCGTCCAGCACGCCCGCTGTATTCAGTTTGCGCGCCGCTTCCAGAAACAGCGTTAGCTTTTCCAGATCGGTCGCTTCCTGTTTGATCTGGATGCCTGAAATCTGGCTTAGGAATTCGCGCGCTGTGTTGGAGTCCCGGCCAGGATTGAACAGAAGATACGCTGAATCCCGGGCCCCAAACTCCAACCGGTCGCCGCGCTCCAGCTTCTGGCGCTGGATGCGCTCTCCATTTACAAAAGTGCCGTGTTTGCTGCCCAGATCGACTAGAAAAAAATCCATTCCTTCCTGGAGGATTTGCGCGTGATCGCGCGACACGCGCGGATCGGCAATTACCAGATCCTTGTCCACCTTTCGTCCTACCGTGAACGGAGTATGGTCCATCAACAGATTTTTCTGCTCGCTGCCTTGCACGAACTTCAGCGCGGGCAAAGCCCCCGAACTGGAATGATGAGAACTGGTAGAAGTTAAAGGCATGGATGGATTCAAGATGCTATCAGCCAGAATGGGCCAACGGCGCTCGCGCAACAATATCTCTGCAGCAACAGACTACTCTGCCGCCGCACTCTCGGGCAAGCAATCCGCTTGACCTGGCCAGGTGTTGAGCAGTGCTAGTCCGAAAACGAAGACCGGGACCATGAAACTGGAATAGAAGGGCATCGGCCAAAGTCGCTGTCCCAGTTCCGGAGTCAACCACGGGTAGAACAAGCTGAGCCCAATTGTCGCAATCCATGGCCACGCCAGCACGAAATAGCCGGCGACACGAGCCCGGCGGACGGCAGGCAGGATGGTCTCAGCCGAAATGTCGCTTCGTATCAGAGCCAGGATTGCCGGCGCCAGCAACACCTGGTTGTAAAGTGCAGACATGGGAACAATTACGATGGTGAGCGCTAGCACAAGACCAACAGCATTTCCGAATTCCGCACTGGAGGAAGTTTTTCGTCGCAACCGCCAAACGCAAAGAGCGCAGCCTAAGATGCACACCGCTACGAGAATTCGACCCAATACGAGCCCGAAAAGCGAAGTCAGGACCGACTGACTCTGCGTATATTGATGATACCGCCCAAGTCCGGCCACGAACATCGGTAACCATCCCGGCAAAATCCACTGAGCGCCGCCGAGCAACAGGAGCATGACGATTCCGAAGCCGAACAGGAGTCGCCGGCGCGACCGCCAGTCGCTGCCTGCCCAAAACAGTAGCCAAAAGACGAGAGGCCAAGCCAGTTGCGGTTTGATCGTCGCCAGGGCAAGCAGTCCTCCGCCGAGTAAAAACCAGCCGCTCGCCAGGCAGGCCGCGCATCCCGCGAGCAACCCCGCTACCAGCAAGCTGAGTTGCTGAAGCTTCATTCCCTGGACCATGGGAAGCCACCCCAGCATCAAGACAATGAAAATCACCGTGATTGCCCATGACGGCTTCCATCGCAAGACGTAGAGCCATAGCAAAACCGTGACTACCGCCAACCCGACCAGCAACCATCGGAAGCCCAGTTGCACGCCGCGAAAAGGCAAATCAATGGTGGGCGCCATAAGGAATACAACGTAAGCAGGATAGGCGAAAGCTTGCTGATCCCTCGGATCGTCAGTGCGCGCCGGGTCCAACGGTCTGCCGTAGTACCCCTGCTGAATCTCGCGCGTGATCTCAGCGCTGTAGGGATTTCGCCTGTGTTGCAGCAGTTCGCGCGCCCCCAGCCAGCGTGGATAGAGATCAGACAGGTTGCCACGCGGCCGGTTGTGCGCCGCGGCATCGGCTAATTGCTGCGCCCGAAGAATCCAGTCCATGTAGAACCACATGCTCGCTGAGGCCGCGATCGCCAATGCGAGTCCGACAAGATATAGCGGGCGCTTGCGCAAAATTAGAGGGCTTCCCTTTCTTACTGCAGAGCTTCAGATGATCCGCTCCATGTTACAACTGTGTGGACAAGAACCTATCGCATGCGATGGCGCTTCGTAGTTTCGGCCGGAATCGGCTTTGCCAGCGGCGCATTCTGCTGGTTCCTGATGAAACGTCTGCATCAGGACGCGGCTGACTTTCACTGGGCCCTTCATCTCGCCGATCGCCTGCTGGCCCGCCAAAATCCCTACGACACTCCGCTCGAACAATACCCGCTCACCGCCGCATTCTTCGCACTTCCATTCGTGCGTCTGCAACCAGAGATAGCCGCCGCACTCTTTTGGGGAATCAGTTCATTTCTTCTGGCTTTTGGCCTCACGCGTCACGGTTACACGCGGCTGTTTATTTTTCTTGCCTATCCCTATTGGGCGGGGCTTCTTACGGTGCAGTGGTCGCCCATCATCGCGGCGAGCGCATTCTTCCCGCTCTTGCTACCCGTAACCATGGCCAAGCCTCAAGTCGGATTGCCTGTGTTCCTCACCCGGCTGAGCCGGCGAGGGCTGCTGGCATGCATCTTGGTGGCGCTCTTGAGCCTGGTCGTTATGTCGAAGTGGCCCTTTCTCTGGCTGCAACAGGCTCGCAATTATGAGCACTTCATTCCAATCCTCGTTCTTCCCGGCCCGCTACTCGCTCTCGCCCTGCTCCGATATCGGAATCGCGATGCGAACCTTCTCTTTCTTTCCGCGGTAATGCCGCAACGCTGGTTTTTTGACAGCTTTATCCTCTGGCTTATTCCGCGGTCGCGCCGCGAAATCATCTGGACTGTCCTGTTCAGTTGGGGCGCAGGAATTTGGCGCTGGTACCACATCCCGTCGAGTTTTACTCAGGTCGGGCGCTATACCGTGATCTTCCTCTATCTCCCTATGCTGGCGGTGGTGCTCCTGCGAAACGAGCAAAAGAGCGCCGCTGCCGAAGATAATCCTGATCCGTGCGCGGGGATGTGAGGCCTTCTCAAAATGACACGGCGCACTTCGTTGATGAAACCGCGATACTGGCACTACTGGATCAGTCTTCTGCTGTTGCTGGCGATGGTTCCGCTTCTGCGCCGCGAGAACCTTCCGCTCAAATTCGATTGGGTTACTCTCGCCGTCGCCTACTGGGTTCTGCTGGCGGCGCAATCCATTTTCGTGGCCGTGCTTTTGTGCCTGATCGGTTTGCCTATCGAACAAGTGCTCAAGCCCATCGTGGCGGGCTATCGAGAAAATCCGCTGCGCCTTATTGCTTTGTTTTTTTTCGTTGCCATTCTCGTTGCGTTGACCGGATGGCTACAGGCGATGGTGTTAACCGTGGATGCCCTCGCTCTGCTCGAACTGTTTAGTCGGCAGAAGATGCAGGAACTGCGCCAGACTGCCGCTGCGGTTCTCGCGCCTGCGGCGTATTTGTTCTTCGGATTTTTGATGGTCCTCGCTTACAACAATGTCATTGTCTCGGTTCGCTACAACTTCGCATACGATCCCGCGATGGCTGCCATCGATCGTTGGCTCCTGCACGGACACACCGTGTGGGAATTTAGTCATTGGGCTTTGCGGACGTTCCCCCTATCTTTTTTCAAAGCGGCGGAATTTGTCTATTTCGGAATGTTTCTGCAGATTGGCGCTACCATGATCTTTTTGGCTCTGCAGAGGGGACAGAAGCGCGCTCTTCAGTTCATTGGAACGATCCTGCTGTCTTACTATGTCGCGCTCCTCCTTTTCGATATTTGGCCCGCGCAAGGACCTTACTTCCTCTGCCCCGGCCACTTCTCGCGCTTCCCCGCAAGCCTACAGTCTTACACAATTCAAAAGACTCTCATCCGAGACGCATTGGCGCGCTGGCAGCATACTCCGATCGCAAGAATTTCCGCCGACTACTTCATTGGGTTTCCCTGCATGCATCTTGTGCAACCCATCGTTGTCCTATGGTTTATGCGGCCCTGGCGAAAACTTGTGATTGCCCTCGCTGCTTACGACGTACTGCTTCTTGTCGCGATCCTGATGATCGAGATGCACTATGCGATTGACATGGTGGCTGCATTGCCGGTGGCTGCCATCGCCATCGTAATCACGGATGGCTCGTTTCGACGTAAAAGAGTTCCAACAACCTTGTCGACAGCCCTGACCCTGCGATGATTCATCCGCCCAACTCGAAGCCTGTGTTCTGGCTAATACTGAGTGTTCTTTCCGCAGGAAGCATGGCTCTCTACGTCGCTCAAATATGGAGCGCCAACCAGCCTCCGTACTTCAACGACTTTTACGCCCCCTGGTGGGCTGCGCACGAACTTTTGCTGCACGGTCGCAATCCATATTCTCCCGCCGTTGCGCATGAGATTCAATCTGTCATTTATGGCGCTCCGGCGAACTCAACTTCCCCTGCTGATCCCGCAAACATTGCCGGAGGGTTTGCGTATCCTCCCTACGCAGCCCTGATTCTCTGGCCCACCGTTGGCATGTCGTTCGCGGCTGCGCAAAAGGTTTTTTCAGCGATCTCACTGGTGGCGATCCTGGTCAGCTTGATACTTTGGCTGCGCGTGCTTCGCTATCGTTTTTCGCCCCTAAGATGGCTTACTGTGGCGCTCTTCACATTAGGAAGTTTCCCCGCGTTGCAGGGCATGAAACTGGGAAACCTGAGCGTGATTGCTGCGGCGTTCGTTGCGGCCACGCTGTTTCTATTAGCCGAGAACCACTTCGTTATTGCGGGAATTTTTCTAGCTCTCTCCAGCTTCAAACCACAATTCATCATCGGCTTGCTTCTTTGGCTTGCAATTTGGATCGCAAGTGACTGGCGACGACGACGCCCGCTGGCTTGGAGTTTCCTGAGCACGCTGCTGCTGCTCGTTTTGGTCAGCGAATGGCTCGTCCCCGGCTGGATTCGCCAATTCTTCAACGTCGTCCGCGCCTATCGTCAATACACCTACGGTCACTCCCTGCTCGACGTTTGGTTTACGCCAGGTCTGGGATGGCTGGTCGCTAGTGTTTTTCTGGTGGCAGCGCTGGCTCTCGGGTGGAGGCATCGGTCACAACCT
The DNA here is from genome assembly GCA_036269595.1 of Candidatus Sulfotelmatobacter sp. Classification (GTDB taxonomy): domain Bacteria; phylum Acidobacteriota; class Terriglobia; order Terriglobales; family Acidobacteriaceae; genus Sulfotelmatobacter. The sequence goes on along the minus strand of DATBEI010000088.1, from coordinate 21,215 downwards.
GCGAATTCGCTGCAGTTTTTTATTGTCGCCAGCCTTGCGTTGGCTGTGACCCTACTGGTCATTCCGACTCTGGCTCCCCATGCGCAACTTCTGTTGTTGCCTGGATTCCTGTGTGTGCTGGAAGGTCAGACTTGGCTTTCCAAAAGCTCTTCGAGGCTGGTTCTAATGGCCGCATGGGCTTTACTCGCCTGGCCATGGGTTGCCGCCTTCGCGCTTTTGCTGGTTAGACAATGGGTTCCGCTGTCCACTTTGCTGCGGTTTTGGGCAGTTCCGTTGTATACCAGCCCGCTCTTGCCGTTAGCCTTGGCGGCTGCTCTCGCCCTACTAACACGGGAGTTGTCATCCCGTAACCTAACGACGAGGTTCCGACCTGCCCCAGTCCTCGAAAACGCGAAACATAAGCCCTAATGTCCCACAGCTTCCGGGTGCCCCAGTGAGTAATCGGTTTTCCTACGGGGTATGCAACAAATTACGCCTTTTCTGCTAGATTGCAGGGTATGATTACGTAGTCGAGTAGACCAATCCAAGCCATTCCGTCCCAACAAACTGCGGGTGCGTCCAACTCGATCTAAGAACACAGAAAAGAGGTACGTCTATGGGGCTTATGCGCAAACTATGGCATGAACAGGAAGGACAGGATATCGCGGAGTATGCTGTGATGTTGGCGGTAATCCTGGTTATTGTTGTTGGCACGGTAAGGCTAATCGGTTCCAATGCCAACAATGTATTCTCATCCGTAGCCAGTTCCATCCAGTAGCAAACAAATCGACTGACAAGGGCGCCGCTCTAACGGTGGCTGCTCGTGAGTTGTAGTTTTTAAGGGAGCAGTATGAACCGCACACGTTTGTTGATGATTGGGGTTCTGGCGCTAGCGCTGGGCTTCGTTGCAAGTGTGTACGTCTACCGCAATTTACAATCAAAAAATGGCTCGGGCATCGACTCCGGGGTCGATGTAATTGTCGCTGCCGACGATCTGCAAGTGGGGGTTCGGGTAGAAGAGCACGACATCAAGATCATCAAGATCCCTGCCGCCGACCTGCCTCCAGGGGCGCCGAGAAGGCGTTCCGACGTGCTGGGGCACGGGGTCATTGTCCCCATTTCCAAAGGAGAATTTATCCTGCCGAACCGGCTGGCCGGCGAAAATGCAGGGGCCGGACTTCCTTCCTTAATCCCTCCCGGAATGCGTGCCGTTTCGGTGAGAGTGAATGAGGTGGTCTCGGTTGCCGGGTTCGTAACCCCGGGAACTCGTGTCGATGTCCTATTGACAGGAACCCCCGGCGGCACTGGCGAAGAGCAGACGACAACGGTGCTGCAGAACGTTGCCGTCTTGGCTTCAGGCCACACGCTGGAAAGAACCGCCACCGGCGAAGCTCAAAACACCGCTGTCATTACCCTGCTGGTTTCGCCCGACGATGCCCAGCGGCTTACTCTGGCCAGTTCCGAAGGCCATATTCAACTCGCTCTCAGGAATCCCCTGGATACCAAGCAGGACGAGTTTCCTTCCTCCAACTCCAGAGGTTTGTACCGCGGAGTCGCTGCGCCTCCCACGGTGCAGCCGGTGGTTCATCACGTAGCGCCCAGGAAACCTGCACCGGCCGCTCCGCCACCCTCCACCGGGGTCAGCATTCAGGTTTATCAGGGAGATAAGAAACCCGACGTAGTCACATTCCCAGGCGAGGGTTCTGAAAACAAGTGATGGAAAAATTACGATACGGCATGATGCCTCGTCACACTCCGTCCAGCTTAATGGTGGGGAGAGAAATCTTAAAATGAGACTTCGCGCGCTATTTCTCTGGGCTTTGTTGTTACTGGTCGTCCTCACGGTTCCCGCGTTTGCAGAAATCATGCAGCAGCCAGATACGGCTGGCCAGTCCCAAAGTTCGGCGCCTAACAATACTCAGACCACGACCCTGCCGCCTGAATCGCAGCCGCAACCTCAGGGATCCGCCCCATTGCGAGTTATGGTGGGAAAATCTCTGCTCATTAATACGACGGAGAAGCTTAAGCGTGTATCTGTCACCGATCCGGCAATTGCCTTTGTCGAAGTCATCACTCCGACGCAGCTTCTGGTGCACGGAAAATCTCCGGGAGAAGTCTCGCTGCTCATCTGGGACGAACTGGAACGTTCGCGGAGCTTTGACTTGCGCGTTGATGTCGACGTCAGCGCTTGCGCCGATGAAGAGCACCGCGTCTTCCCCGACGAGCAGATCTCCGTCACTCCTTCGCGAGCTGCCGTCGTGCTCTCCGGCCACGTTTCCACCGAAGACGTCGCCAAGCGCGCCGGAGAACTGGCGAGTGCCTATTCTCCAAGAGTCGTAAACGTGCTTACCTTCGGGCCGGTGGGCGCCCAGGAAGTCTTGCTGCAGGTAAAATTTGCGGAAGTGGACCGCACCGCCTTGACTCAACTCGGCGTCAATTTTATTTCCACTGGCGCTGCCAATACCATCGGGACCGTAACCACGGGGCAATTTGGCGGATTCGGTCCCCAGACGCTTACGCCTGGAACCCAAGTCACAACTGGCGGGACCACGACCACCGCAGCCACACCCGCCACCACCGTTAATAACGTCTTAAACCTTTTTCTGTTTCGATCGGACATTAATCTCGGGGCGACCATTCAGGCGCTTGAGACCAAGAATCTGCTTCAGATCCTGGCCGAGCCCAATCTGATCGCGGTGAATGGCAAAGAAGCGAGCTTTCTCGCCGGCGGTCAGTTCCCTTTCCCGATCGTGCAGCCGGGAGCGGGCTTCACGGCCGTGACCATCTCGTTCAAAGATTTCGGCGTGCGCCTGCAATTCACTCCCGTAATCATGCCCAACGGCAATATTCATTTAAAGGTCGCGCCAGAAGTGAGCACCCTGGACTTTGCCAATGCGCTCACAATCTCGGGATTTACCGTGCCCGCGCTTAGCACTCGCAAAGCTGAAACTGAATTTGAATTGCAGGATGGCCAGAGTTTTGTGATTGCGGGGCTGATGGACAACCGCGTTACCGACATCTATAACAAAATTCCGGGTCTGGGCGACATTCCAATTTTGGGGAATTTCTTTCGCAGCAAAAGCCTGAGCAAGAGCAATTCGGAACTTATGGTCTTGTGTACCGTGCACCGGATTTCCCCGAACACGGAGCCAGCGGCACCGCCCAAAGATCCAAAACCGTTTATGGATACCGGTAAGTTTGATAAGAGAAATTAAGCCGCGGGCGATTGACGTGCGCCTGGCTGGACCAAGCTTCGAAGGGAATCGAGAAACCAAAGGCCGAATATGGCAGAACTTTCAGTTGTCATCGTGGCCACCGACAGCGAGCAGCGCGCAGTGCTGCAGGTGCTCGTTGACGGCACCAGTGTGGCGCGGACAGTGCATACCTGCGCAAGTTTTCCGGTCACGGCCTCCGATCCTGTAACCCGGCGGGTGCGCGCCGCCAACCCCGATGTCACTCTGGTCGATATTCCAGCAGACAATCCGACTCTGGCTCTGCGCGCGATTGAACTGTTGCATCAGGAGATGCCTGACGCGGCAATCTTCGCCATCGGCAATTTGAATCAGCCTCAGATCATCGTCAACGCGATGCGAGTCGGTGCCCGCGAATTCATTGAGCGCCCCACCACGACCACGGATCTGCTCGAGGCTTTCGTCCGCCTTGCGACGGCTCAGCGTCGCGGCCGTCAGGAAGGCCTTCGCGGAAAAGTTTTCTCCGTCATGAACGCGAAGGGTGGCAACGGCGCGACCACCGTCGCCGTTAATCTGGCGCTCGCTCTGCAGGCCGCCCATGGTCAAACCGCCCTTGTCGATCTGGCGCCCCTCGGACACGCGGCGCTGCACATGAACCTGAAGCCGGTCTTCAACGTGGCTGACGCCAATCGCAACCTGCATCGCATGGACGCTTCCCTGCTCGAAAGCTTCATGACGCGTCACAGTGGAGGACTGCAGTTGCTCGCCGGTACTAGCATGCCTGCGGCCGTCGAGCCTGGGACTGCGGAATTTGTTCGCCTCTTTGACATGCTGGTCACGCACTTCCGCTACGTCGTAGTCGACGGCTCGTCGCGCTTCGATGCCGTCAGTCGCCTTATCGCGAGTCTCTCGGAGACAGTTCTGCTGGTTGCTTGCAGCGATGTTGCGTCGTTGTGGAGCGCCGCCCGTGTCCAACAATATCTAGGGGAAACCGGCAGCCGCGACCGCGTTCGTTTGGTGCTGAACCGCTTCCGCAAAGTCCCCGGCTTCAGCGAGGCCGACGCCGAGGCCGCGGTCGGGGCTAAGCTTCTATGGCGCATTCCCAATCAATATTTCGCCGTATCCGGAGCCATCGACCGAGGGACTCCGGTGATGGACCAGCGCACCTCCGAGATGGCTCGCTGTTTCACTGGGCTGGCGCAGGAATTAACTCGCAATGACGTCGACGTAAAAAGAGCCGCATGGTCACTGTTCAAATCGGTTTAAGAGCGAAGGGTCGAAACTAGGGCAACATGGCAAATCTGCAATCGTTCGAACGCGCTGATTTCTTCCAGCAGGTAAAGGCCGACCTGCATCGCAAGATCCTGGATCGCCTCGACCTGGAGAAACTCGGCAAAACCTCTGGCGATTCCGCGCGCGATGAAGTGCTGGTCGTCATCCGCAATGCCGTTAACAGTGAAGGCGTTCCGCTGAGCTTCGCGGAACGCGAACGGCTGTCACGGGAAATCCTCGACGAAATTTTCGGTCTCGGTCCTCTGGAACCGCTCCTCAAGGACGCCACGGTCTCCGATATCCTGGTCAACCGCTTCGACCGCGTCTACGTGGAGCGCGCCGGCAAACTCGAGCGCACCGCCCTTTCCTTTAAAGACGATTCGCATCTCATGCAGATCATCGAACGCATCGTGTCGCGCGTTGGGCGGCGCGTCGATGAATCGTCCCCCATGGTCGATGCCCGCCTGGCCGACGGATCGCGCGTCAATGCGATCATTCCGCCGCTGGCGATTGACGGCCCCTGCCTGTCAATCCGTCGATTTGGGCGCGATCCCGTCACGGCGCGGCAAATGATCGAGAATCAAACTCTCACCGAATCGATGCTGGAACTGCTCTCCACTATGGTGAAGGGCCGCCTCAACATCCTGGTCTCTGGTGGAACTGGCGCCGGAAAAACTTCTTTGCTGAATGTCCTCTCTGGATACATTCCCAACTCCGACCGCATCGTTACCATCGAAGATGCTGCCGAACTGCAACTCAAACAGGAACACGTGGTCCGTCTCGAAACGCGTCCGCCCAACATCGAGGGCAAGGGCGCGGTCCGCCAGCGCCAACTGGTGATCAACAGCCTGCGTATGCGACCGGATCGCATTGTGGTAGGCGAGGTGCGTGGCGAAGAGGCCTTCGACATGTTGCAGGCCATGAATACCGGTCACGAAGGATCATTGACCACGGTTCACGCGAACTCTCCGCGCGACGCCATGGCGCGCGTCGAGAACATGGTCTCGATGGCGAACTTGAATATTCCGGAGCGCGCTGTGCGCCATCAGATCGCCTCCGCCGTGCATGCTGTCATTCAGATCGCACGTCTTTCTGACGGTACCCGCAAGGTGATCACGATCTCTGAAATTACTGGCATGGACACCGATTCAATCGGCATGCAGGATATTTTCAGTTTCGACCGTACGGGAACCGACGAGAGCGGAAAAGTTCGCGGAGTGTTCCGTGCGACTGGCATCTGTCCGCAGTTCGCCGAGCGGCTTGCGACTTCGGGAGCACGCTTACGTCCAGCGCTTTTTGAAACAAGAACCGAAGTTTGAGGATTTATGCCCGCTGCCTTGATGGCCGTTCTAGTGTTTCTGCTGGTCGCGCTTGCGGTCTTTGCCGCAGTGTCGCTGCTGGACCAGCGCAGCGCCCAGGCGCGTCTCATCAAAGAACGCCTAGCCAATGAGCGCAAGGCTCCGGAACGCGCAGCCGAGGAAGAAATAGCTCTCCTGCGCGATGAGCAACTGAGCCGGATTCCTGCTATCGACACTCTGCTCCGCCGCTCCTCACGCGTGACCGACATCCAGAAAATGCTGACGCAAGGCGGACTATCCATGCGCGCCGGCAACTTTCTCGGCTTCTCCGCACTCGCAGGCATCGTGGCTACGGTGGTTGCTTATATCGTAAGCAACCGCGTTGAAGTCGCATGGGTAGCGTTGCTGGTCGGCTTCATGCTCCCCTACTCTTACGCATCCTTTCGACGCAATCAGCGCTTTGAAAAATTCGAAGAGCTTTTTCCCGAGGCCATCGACACTCTGGCCCGCGCGGTTCGCGCCGGACACGCCTTTACCACCGCTCTCGAAATGATTACCAACGAAGTCGCGGAACCGGTTTCCAGCGAGTTTCGTCAACTTTACGAGGAACAGAAGTTCGGTATGCCGGTTCGCGACGCGCTCATCAATCTCACCGAGCGCATGCCTCTGGTCGACGTAAAATTCTTTGTTACCGCAGTTATGCTGCAGCGCGAGACTGGCGGCAACCTCGCCGAAATCCTCGACAATTTATCGTATGTGATCCGCGAGCGCTTCAAAATTCAACGTCAGGTGCGGGTCTACACCGCTCAAGGACGCCTGACTATGGCGCTGCTGATGGGCATGCCGCCTATTATCGTAATCGTCATGCTCTTGCTTAATCCCGGATTCATTCGACCTCTATTTTCGGATCCGATCGGGCACACGTTGCTCGTCGCCGGCATCATTTTGCAAACCATTGGATATTTCGTGATCCGCAAGATCATCCGGATCCGAGTTTAGGAGTGTTTGAGGCCAGAACCGTAAATCATGTTGCCTATAATTCTGATCGTCGTCGTATTCTTCACTGTCGTGATGGTAGTGTTCGCCTTCGGTGCGGCCGTGGTGACTCCGACGTCCATGCTAGGCGCCCGCCTGCGCGCACTGGGTGGACAGCAGCGGCCTGTCGAAAATAAGCCTGCATTCCGCGAACGAATGGAGCAGGCGCTCGATCCTCTCAGCAAAGCTATTCCTCTATCCCCGGCAGACGTTTCTCGCACGCACGCCTGGCTAATCCAAGCCGGCTACCGTGATGCCATCGACGTCAACTATTACTTTGGCGCCCGCATTCTGATGGCTGCCGCCGGCTTCGCTGCCGTCGCCCTGTTTTCCGGCTTCGACAATCCCTTCCTGCTCGCGGGCGTTCCTGGGCTCGGATTCTTTCTGCCGCGCTTCATCTTGAAGCGCATGATTAAAGATCGCCAGCATCGCATCACCCTCGGTTTACCGGACGCTCTCGATCTTACGGTGATTTGCGTCGAAGCCGGCCTGGCGCTGGACCAGGCGCTGATGCGCGTCGGCCAGGACCTACATCACGCCCATCCCGACTTGAGCGATGAGTTTCATATCGTCAATCTCGAGATGCGCGCCGGAAAGCCACGCGCCGAAGCCCTCCGCAACCTGGTCGATAGAACAGGTGTTGACGACATACGCTCCCTTGTTGGTACACTGATTCAAACGGATCGCTTCGGCACCAGCGTCGCCCAAGCCCTTCGGGTGCATTCCGATTCCCTCCGCACCGAGCGCCGGCAACGAGCCGAAGAACAAGCCGCAAAGACCACCATCAAGATGGTTCCCCCATTGGTGATATTTGTTTTGCCCTCGATTATTTTTGTCACGATCGGCCCGGCCGTTATCGGACTGATCCGGCAACTGGGACCAGTTTCAGGCGGGAAGTAGCAAGCGGGGAGCAGTAGAGTGTAGGGCGAGGCGTTGGGCTTCATGGCAGTTTTTTCTTCACGGGGACAGGCCTTCAACCAGACGCGACAGGCGTATCTTGCCACTGCACTGGCAGTGGCCGACACGCACTGGACCCGTTTGCGCGGCCTGCTGGGCATTCGTTCCAGCGACTTCCGTAATGGCTCCGGACTCTGGATTGTTCCCTCCCATGGCGTCCATACTCTGGGTATGGGATTTCCGATCGACGTAGTGTATTTGGACAAGGCCCTCACGGTGATCCACATTCAGGGCGATGTTCAGCCCTGGCGTTTTACGCCCGTCCGTACACGGGCCGCATCGGTTCTGGAACTACCGTGCCGCACCGCAGCCGATACGCAAACTTCGGTCGGGGATAAAATTCAAATCACCATCGCAAACGATGGTGGAGTACCGCACGCGTGATTGAGACTTTAGAACTCGAGCGCAGCGTCGAACGTTATGACGCTCCCCAGTTGCTGGTCGAGTGGTCCTCGCCCTGGCATGAGTTCATCACGTCCATACGCCCAGCCTTGGTGCGCTCCGAGCGCCGCCTGGCGGGCGAAGCGCCCTTTGGATTGATTCCCCTCCGCATCATGATTCCCTCCTACGTGATGGAGGCGTTTCTGATTTTTGCCGCAATCGCCGTGCAGGTAAAGATTGCCGAGATACAGCCCTTCGTGGCGCCACGATTCTCCAGCCATGATGTGATCTATTACAGTGGCGACGAACTTCCTCGCACCGAAGACCTTGGCGGCGCCCAGACCGGAACCGCCGGCCGGGCCGGCGGCGCTGAAGCGCGCCACCACACCCAAACCATTAAAGTCGCACGCGGCGGATCTCTGGTCCCGAAGGTCGTCGACGCACCTAACCTCAAGCTTCCTTCCTCGCGCGACGCCGTCGCCAATCTTCTGGCGATCCGACCCGATCCTGGTCCTCCGCCGTCTCAAGGATTGCGCTCGACACGCACCGCCCCCAATCTGTCGGCAGCTTTGGTAGCTCCCGCGCCCAACGTGATTCGCGACTATACCCGCAACGGCGTTCAGCTTGAGTCGGTGATTGCCCCTGCTCCCACTGTGGCGCGCGACCAAGCAATCACCGCACCCACTTTCAGTGCGACCTTAATCCCACCCGCTCCCAATGTTGCGCGTGACCGTGCTCTGATCGCTCCTGCTTTGGGACCATCAGTGATTCCGCCAGCGCCCAAAATTTCTCGCGATCGCGGGCCGGTGACGCCGTCTTTGGATGCTTCGGTGGTGGCGCCAGCTCCGAGCATCGCTCGCGACCAGGTACGTTCCAAGCCGTCACTTGCCGCGAACATAATTCCGCCCGCGCCGGGTGCCCTTAGCCACGATCTCTCGCGCTCGCTGGTGCAGATGAGTTCAACAGTAGTGCCGCCGCCAGTCTCCGCCCCCGAACGAGCCAGCACGCGCCATTCAAAGCTCAACTTGCCCGCGCCCTCGGTCATCGCGCCTCCCCCATCGTCCGAGCTGTCACAAGATGTGCACCGCGTTGCCGGCGGAATTTCAGATTCCGCGAGGACAGTAATCCCGCCACCGCCGACGCCAACGACCAGCGGATCGTTCATGAGCAATCTGGTGGGAAAAATCTTCGGCGCAACTGAAGTGGTGCCGCCACCTCCTGCGGTGGATGCCCACGGCTCAAGCGATGCGGCCCGGTCCCTCTCCACTAACATCGTCCCACCGCCGCCTAGCGTTTCTGAAGCCACGACTGGAGGTAGTACGCGCGGGACGCGTGCCGGAAGGGGCGCCACGTTCGCAGGAAACGTAGTCGCTCCGCCTCCCTCAACGGGCATATCCGGCGGAACGGGAATCCGTTCATCTTCCTCCGCGCCCTCACTGGGCATGCCTAGCGTTGTGCCTCCGCCACCGTCTCTTGCCGGATCCGGCGGTGGCACGGGCAACAAGGGTGGTGGCGCTGGTGCCCCGCGCGGAACGCTGCTGGCAAACAATGTCGTTCCGCCGCCGCCCTCGGTTAGCGGAGGCTCCGCATTCTCCGGTTCCGGCCTGGGCCACAGCGGCGCAGGTCGCGGCCCAGCTCTTGATCCCGGAGCAAACCTCACCCCGCCTACCGAAAGCGGCAGCGGTGCAAACGCAGGAGCCGTGATTTCGAGTCAGCCCGGTTCGAAAGTTGGAGTACCCAGCAGCGGCGGCACGGGTTCGCTGGCCATGTCGCCCTCGGGCGGAGAAAAAGCTGGCCTCGGCGGCGCAGGCGCCGGAAATGGCATCGGCCGCGGCAACGGTCCCGGTAGCGCAATGAATGGCGCAGGATCTGGAGCTGCCAAAGCTGCGGCTGGAAACGGTACTGACGCCATCGCGAAAGGCGGCATCTCTCCAACCGCCGGCCCGGGTGGCGCTGGCAGCGCACCCTCCGGCACTCCGCCGATCCGCGGGGTCGACATTAGCGGCGGCAGCGGCATTGTTACCCTCCCCGGCTTCGGGTCGGATTCTTCGGCCAACGATCCTCAGAGATCCAACCGTTCCTCCGCCAAGCCGCGCCAAACTCTCGGCGTGACGGTGGTGGCCACCGCGACTTCCGGCGGAGCATTCGAGCCGTACAAGAATCTATTGCGGGGCGAGAAGTACACGACATATTTCGATACGTCCGTCGGCACCGTGGTGATGGAATTTGCGGACCAGGGTGCTACCGATCATCCTTTTGGTGGAACTCTCGCTGCCCCTGCGGCCATAAGAACTGATCTGGCTCCTGGGCTGCCTCATGCCCGCATGGTCCTCACCTGCGTTCTCGACGCCTCCGGCAACTTGAAGAACGTACGCGTGCTGGAGCCTGGCCCCGCCCAGATGACCGCAAACGTTATCGCTGCGCTGCGCAGTTGGAAGTTCCAGCCAGCTATGCGCGGAGCCCAACCCGTGGAAGTTACTGCCATCCTGGGGTTCGGCATCGACACCAACGACCGCTTCTAATCCCGGCCGTACTACATCCACTTCGATCATCCTGAAGCTTTGAGATCCAAATCAACCTCTGCGGCAGACAAAAAAGCAGGCCGCTCTGGGGGGAGGCATTGAGCGGCCTGGTTGGCGAAGTCCTCCGGGGAGGAGGGTAAACTTTTAGTTACATCGACGGATTGCTGCCGGTAGCAGGCGGCGCGGGCTGATTCGTGTCGCCCACTGTATTCGTCATCAAGCGCACATCGACGCGGCGGTTGTCTGCGCGGCCGCTGGAAGTCTTGTTCGACTCCACCGGCTTATCTTTGCCCAATCCGATCACGTAAATCTTGTGGGCCGGTACGTTGTACTTCGTAGCCAGGTACTGGATCACGGAGTTGGCGCGGCGCTGGCTCAAATCATAGTTGTAATCCGCGGAACCGACCGAATCAGTTCCCCCTTCCAAGGCAATAATGTATCCCTTGGTCGAGGAGATGCCAGCCGCCAGTTGATCGAGCGCTTCTTGCGCCTTTGACGTCAGATTGTCTCTATTGAAACCAAATTTCACCGAAGTCTCTGCGACCGCATGATAGTTGTCCAGGTTAGCGACCGTATTGGTCAGCACGCCCACGCGGCCGTTTGCCGCGTCTGCCATCTGCTGAGCCGAGGTTGCAGTCTGTCCGGCGGCCTGCGCCTTCTGCTCCACTTCGGCGGTCTTCGCGTTCACAGCCTGAATGCCGGACTGTGCACGAGCGTCAACGTCCTTGATGTCTTTCGAATTCTTTGCGGCCAGATCATCGAGTTCGTTGGTCTTGTTGATGAGCGGAGTGGTTTGCGATTTGACATAGTTTTTGCTGGCGCAGCCAACTGTGGCGACCATGCTGGCGGCCAAACAAACGATTAACGAAGTGCGGTTCATAGAGTCAGACTCCTTCTTTCGATCTTATAGCGCGCCTGGGTGCTCCCGCGCGCAGATTACCAAATTTGATGCCCTGGGAATAACTGCTTGTTGCTTACAACTCCCGTAGCTTACTTTTGCACGGGACATGCCAGTGTTCCATACTTCCGGCACGCGCGTTAAGTCCATATCTTTTCAATGGCTTGCGCCACAACCATCATGGATTAGACCATAGCACCACCCGGGTCGCAACGCAAACCGCACACACGAGAGTGGAAATTTTATATGGTTTGGCTCAGATTTCGGGGACCGCAATCGGTAAACACCGTTCATTTTGGCGGACAGATCACGGGTATCGCATCCCGCTTGTTGCGCCGGTAGACTCGAAAATCGGAGTCAACCGTGATCACAGAATGCCTCGGGTGTAGCTCGCTCATTCGAATCAGGCAAAGGTCCGCAAGGTCAGGCTTACGATCCCGATAACGCTCGGCGAGTTCCGCTAACTGTTCCACGTTACGGCCACAGTCAAAGGAGATCTGGAGCATCTCGTCCAATACCAGCGAGAACACGTAGGAACTCGACTCCAAATGGAAGGCCGATTCCGCAAGAACGGCCTCGCACGTCAATAGCGGTTCGGTAATTCTTCGTGCGATGTCTACGGCCCATCGGTGATGCTGATCGTTTGCTCTGGCAAAGGCAACGATAAAACCCGTATCGGCAATGCCTTTCACGAGCGAGAAAATCCCTTCCGGGAAGAAACATTGGTCGGACCACCGCTGATCGCACCGGCGTGTCGAAGAAATCGCTGCGTGCCCCTTACCGACCGTGCGGTCTCGAGTTGCTGACGAATTAACCGCCCCACCGGAATTCCCGTTCGGCGCGACGTCTCCTTCAGCCATGTCAGAAGCTCGTCTGGGAGTCGGATTGTTAGTGTGTTACTCATAAGGCATTATTGTAACACAGCCGGCGAATCGTAGTTCACTTCCAGATGTCCGTAATCGGTGCCGCGTTACGGTCATTCGCTGTCAAAGGCTCTAGTCCAAAGTTGTCCTCGATTGTGCGCAGCACGCTGTAGTGGTTGTAGAACTTGGCCAGCGCCTTAGGATCCTGCTGGTTCGCAGGCTTTACCATGTCCCCGAGGAACAATGTATAAATGCGATTATCGGAGTTTCCGCCCGACTCGTCGAAGGTGACCACCACCAAAGTTCCTTGCCGTAGCTTTTCCGGGAAGCTGTCATTCAAGAACTTCTTAACCCATTCGCCGGCAGTCTTCACGTTGGTGTCGTGCCCGTCATGATTCAGATTCGGCGTGTAAAACGAATAGGCGACCAGCCCCTTCTTTGCGTCCTGCACAAAATAATTATCCGACTTGCTGGAATCCACGCGAATCACTCGATCGCACCACTTCTGCTGCACCTCGCGGAAACTAAGAAATGGCACATGCCGCCGAGCGTAGTTGCCTCGCTTGTCTGAAACACGCTGCGACGAATAATTCCACGGGCAGGTCGCGTTGGGCAATTCTTCCGCGTACTGCTTGAAGTCGAGGCCGGCGCCAATAAGACGATCGGCGATCGACCGGTGCAACGCATCAGTGGGCAAGTTCACTTGATTGTCGGCCAGGTAACGCCCCCGGCGATGGATCCCGAAATCTGTCCCGGCGACCATTGCCAAATAATTTGGATACGAGGGATGAAATAAGGCATGGAAGTTGGTGAAACTAGCGCCTTGAGCTGCCAGGTCGGCCAGATTCTTGTCTTTGCTGGCGACTTCGTAATCCGCATTTTCGAGAACAATATTGACCACTCGGTCGAAGTGGCGAGCCCTCGCTCGCGCCACAGCTCGCGCCGCCTCGTCCTGCTTGCCTTGCGGAGACTTCGTGACTTGAGGTTGATTGACCTGATCCGGCGGGGCCTGGCTAATGCTTTGCGCCCCCGCCGGGCGCACACCGGCGAGGAATAAAACGTTAATCACTAAACCAATCCATCGATCATGCCGGAAAGCACGCAGAAGCCTCATTAACCTTTTTGTAACACAATGCCTCCATTTCCTATCCAATAGAATAGGAACTTCCCATGGATTTGCAGGCCAAAATCCGCACCATTCCGACCGATCCCGGCGTGTATCTCTACAAAAACGCCGAGGGCGACGTGATCTATGTGGGCAAGGCAAAAAACCTGCGCAGCCGCGTCGCCAGCTACTTCCACGAGGCCCGTTGGGAAGATGCCAAGACCGGAACCCTGGTGCGGGAAGCCGTCGACGTCGACTACATCGTCGTCGCCAACAACAAAGAGGCGCTGGCCCTTGAGAATAACCTGATCAAGCAGCGCAAGCCACGCTTCAACATCCTGCTGCGCGACGACAAAACTTACCCTTACGTGAAGCTCACGCTGGGCGAGCGCTGGCCGCGGGTCTACGTCACGCGCCGCTTACGCAAAGACGGTAGCGCCTACTATGGCCCGTATTTCCCTGCGAACCTCGCCTACCGGATCGTCGACCTGATTCATCGCAATTTCCTGATCCCATCGTGCAAGGTCGACCTAACCCGCTTTCATCCGCGGCCCTGCCTGCAGTATTACATCCGGCGTTGCCTGGGCCCGTGTGTGCAGGATTTGACCAGCCCTGACGCGTATCAGGAAGCGGTGCGCGACGTAAAATTGTTTCTGGAAGGCCGTCCGACCGACCTGAGCCGTTCCCTGCACGCCCGCATGGAACAAGCCGCCACAGCCCAGGAGTACGAACGCGCCGCGCGCTATCGCGATCTCATTTCGACCGTGGAGCAGTTGCAGGAGCGCCAGCGCATTGCAGCCGCCGAAGGCGACGACGCCGACGTCTTCGGCTATCACTACGAGAACGGCATGATTGCGGTGAATCTGTTTCACATGCGCGGCGGCAAAATGGTCGACCGCCGCGAATTCTTCTGGGAAGACTTACCGGAATTTGCGATTCCAGAGGGTTCTTCTCATAGAGACGAGGCTGGCAACGTCTCAACGGGAGAATTTGTTCCCGGCGAATTCTTCTCCGCCCTGCTGAAGCAACTCTACATCGGCCAGCCCTATGTTCCACGGAATCTCTACGTTCCCGTGGATTTCGAGGATCGCGAAGCTCTGGAGGATTTGCTTTCGGAACAATCCGCGGGCGAGGGCGCCCGCTCCACACGCGTGCATCTTCTCGTTCCCCAACGCGGAGACAAGCGGTCGCTCATCGACCTCGCCGGCAACAATGCCAAGCAGTCCTACGACCAGCGCTTCCGTGTACTCAAACCGAACGCCCAAAAAATTCAGGAAGAACTGCAAGAGGCCATGGGTCTGACGGAGCTTCCCAAGCGCATCGAATGCTTCGATATCTCGCACATTCAAGGCGCAGAAACTGTGGCTTCAATGGTCGTGTGGGAAGACGGCAAAATGAAAAAATCGGACTACCGCAAATTCATCATCCGCACGGTCGAGGGCGTCGACGACTTCGCCTCCATGCGAGAAGTCGTCACGCGCCGCTACAGGCGCCTGCAGGACGAAAAGAAGCCGATGCCCAGTTTAGTATTGATCGACGGCGGCCTCGGCCAGTTGCATTCCGCTGCCGAAGCGCTAGAGGCCCTGGAGATCATCAACCAGCCCTTGGCCGCCATCGCCAAGCGGGAAGAAATTCTGTACGTTTACGGTCAGGAAAAAGACCCGCTCGCGCTCGATCATCATTCGCCAGTTCTGCACCTGATTCAACTGATCCGCGATGAGGCCCACCGCTTTGCCGTGACCTTTCATCGCAAGCGCCGGCAGATGCGCGACCGCTCCACCGAATTGCTGGAAATTCCCGGCGTAGGCGCCAGCACCACCCGCAGGTTGCTCGAGCACTTTGGCAGCGTGCAAGCGGTGAAACAGGCCGATCCCGCAGCCTTGTCAGCGGTTGTAACTCGAACCCAGGCTGAGGCGATCCGCAATCACTTCCGAAAATAGGAGAGTTTTTATTTTCTCTGCACGCTCGGCGAGCCTTCGTTCCTCTGCGGTTAAAAGCTTTCATCCATTCACAGTGCTGTAGTTAGAGCGGTTCAAGGTAAGGTCCGGACGAAGCGAGTACTTCTATCGCAGATTGGAAACGGTAAATGGGCTTTTCGGTGTTTGCGCCTTCATTATGGGCGAGTCCGTCGTGTCGACGTGACGCCTTTCTTGCGCTCGAAGCGTTCGCAGCGCCAGCCACGCCACGACCGCGATCATTCCGCACCACCCCAAAAACCGCACCACGGCTGCGATCTTCGTGTCGTAGTTCAAGACTCCGAGGCTGGTAAAAATTGCGTAGAAGTCATGTTCCACGAAATCGGAATCTCCCGTCGTGACCAGCGGCAGCACCTGCGCACGCGCGTCTGCCATGTAGGTAGCCGTATAAAGCCAGTTTTCAAAAAAGAAAAATACGCAGAATACAAGTCCCGCGATCTGGCGCTGCGTGAAGAAATAAGCGGCCAGCAGAAACGGCACCAGCCACTGCAAAAGCGTGCCACCCCACAGGCCAATAGTGGATCCGAACCATCCGAACAGATTATGGCCGCCTTCATGAACCACGAGATTGGCGCTATCAATGAAAAGAAATCCACCGTGGGCCGAAAAGGCGTAGGCGAGGAACCATCCGTAGAAAATCAGCCAAGCCACGAGCGCCGGCCGGGACACAGGTTTCCATGGCTCGTTCAGCCCGGCCGCATCCAAAATCGATTGGAAGTATTCCCGCATGCGCTTCACGAAATAGTAAAGCCGCAAGCTTGCCTACGCAGGTTACGAATAGCCGATGGTCGCCGGATCCCCACTTTCTTGTTACAGTGGTGGCGACAAAATGAAGGCTAGGCACTGGATTACCGCCGCGGTCTTGCTGCTGTTAGCGGCCGCAGCCATTGTCGGCATGGTGCGAACTCGGCAGAGGACTGCCTCGATCGAAATAATTTCTCCCCGCGACTCAAAAGGCGGCAAACAGAAGCCGGCTGTGATCCGTGCCCTGGTCGACCAGAGCCCGCTGCAGACGGCCCGTAGAATCGAAGCAACGGCCTATGCGCGCGAAGAAAAAGACCTCGCCCAGCAAGCCGAGAAGATCGCCGACCACGAAGTCGACCTTGCGTTCTTCGACGCCTTCCGCACCGCGCAAGATAGTCCTCCGCCGCTCACGCCCGCGTTGAAGAAATTAGCCAACAGAAAAACACAATTACAGCAGGCGCTGCAGGAAGATCAGGCCAATGTCGCCGCACTGACGAAGCGAATCGCCGCTGCTTCCGAATCGCAGAAGGAGAATCTGCAGGACCAACTCAATGTCGCCCAGGCCCAATTGGAACTCGACCAGGACGAACTCGACGACGCGACCGAAGCGTTAGTGCAGGCCGGAGGCGACCCCCAGGTTGAAGTGCAGCATCAAAAGCAGGCGCATGACGACGAGGAAACCTACATGGCCTCACACCCGGCTTCAGCGTCGAATCCGGCCGAGGGCGAATACCAGTCTCACACTTTGCTGAACCTCTTCCGCGCGTGGAAGGCGCTGAGCGACAAGAAGGTCCAACTCACCGACGCACAGCGCGAAGCCGGAATTAAGCAGGATAACCTGTCACAACAACACGACGCACTCGCGGCCGCGGCCCAGCAACAGAGCGAAAGCCGTGAGTCGGCCAGGCAGCAAGCTAAAGGTTTCGCCACGAGCAGCAAGACGGGCAGCCGCGACGAATCGAAGGCGACGGCCCAGGCGGCGCTCGACTCGCTCAAAAGTCATCGATTGAATCAGAGGAATTTGGCGGATCTCGCCCGCCGGATGGCCGACGAAAAGAAACTCAACGACATTTACGGCCAATGGATCGTTCTCGTCGAAACTCGCCAGCAGGCGGCATTGCACAACATCCTGGAAGTTCTGTTCTGGATCCTGCTCGTGATGCTCATCGTATATCTGGCAAACCGGACGATTGAGCATTTCACCCTCAATCTGAAAACCGAAAACAAGCGCGTCGATACGCTCCGCGCCGTGCTCAAGTTTTCCGCCCAGGCCATCGGTATCCTCGCAATTCTTTTTCTGATTTTTGGACTCCCCAGCCAGACCACTACCATTCTCGGCCTTGCCGGCGCGGGTCTCACCGTCGCCATGAAAGATTTCATCATGGCTTTCCTCGGATGGTTTTCGTTGATGGGCCGCAACGGCATTCACGTCGGCGATTGGGTTGAGATTAATGGCGTAGCCGGTGAAGTGGTCGAGATCGGATTGATGAAGACTGTTCTGCTCGAGACCGGCAATTGGACCGACGCCGGACATCCCACCGGCAGAAAAGTTTCCTTCATGAACAACTTCGCCATTGAAGGTCACTTCTTCAACTTCACCACTTCGGGCCAGTGGATGTGGGATGAACTGAAAGTCACGATTCCGGCTAGCCAAGATCCATATGCAGTAATCGATCGCATTCAGAAACTGGTTGCGAAAGAAACGGAAACCAGCGCGCGCAAGGCGGAAGAAGAATGGCATGCAACTACGAATCACTATCGCGTGCAGGCCTTCTCGGCCGCACCCGCCCTGAATGTACTGCCCTCCGGCGACGGCGTTGAAGTGCAAATCCGCTACATCACGCGCGCCTATGAACGCCATGAAATGCGGAAGCGCCTATACGAAGCAGTCGTACAGTTGATGCATGGAAAACGCGAAACCGTCCAGCAATAGGTCTGAGTTCTTCGCGGGCCATCAGGCACGAGCGTCTTGATGCCTTCAATGCCCCTTATTTTCCAGATCCCGCCGCAAGTAGTTCTTGATTTTCTCTGGCAAGCGCGAAGAATGCAGTACGTCCCGCAGCACTGCAGGCGGCAGCCGTCGTGCGAATTCAAGAGCGCGGGTCAGCGGAGTATATTCGTTGCGCAACAGGGCCACTCGAATCTCAGGGCGCAGCGACCATTTGGAATGGTGGCACACAGCATTAACAAAGGCGGGCGACCCACCAGGCCGAAGCAACGCTGCAACGACCGCCGATTCAGCCAGGCGCGGATTCTCCAGCGCCGTTTGCCAGACCCTCGCTTCTCGGTCGAGCAGTAGCGCCGCAGCCACTCGGGCAGATGAACGCCGCGCCAGCGAAACCCGCTCACCCAGGCTGACCGAACTGAGTCGGCCCACCAGCAATTCCTCCGCTACGCGCTTCAGATCGGCCGCTACTGCGGGCAGCAGTGAGAACTGCATGAGATCGAACGTATAAAGCTCACGAACCAGCCGCAACACAATCCGCCGCGGAGCACGAGGATGGGCTGCTAGCGCAAGACGAACCTTGCGTGATTTCATGACGGCTAGATTGCCGCAGATCTGTTCAATGACCTCGATCGCCAGGTTGCGGTCTTCTAATGCGGCAAGCGCCAGATCCGCGCCGGGAAGTTCGACTGCCGCGCTGAAGCCTCCGCCCCCATCGCCATAAACCTCAGCCGCAATTCGCGACTCTCCCGAGTTCTCGCTTTCCGAGTTCATATTCTGAAAGTGGAGAGCAAGATCGAGTACGTTCAATGGCGCGCCATGCTCATCCCACGTTCCATTGCTCTGCGCGCCATGCGCAGGGCTCCCTCCACGGGCTCCGTAACTTGCGGATTGACTTCTACCCGGCGATCCAGCGCGCGGAGTTCATTGTAAAAAACCTGGCGCACTAGCGGCGCGTGACGAAAGACACCTCCCGTCATGGCCACCGGGACCTTTTCAGAACGCTCCTTCGCGAACAACCGGCGGATTACCACCGCACCAACTTTCGCCAGTTCGCCTGCCGCGTCGGTCAAGACCTGCGTGGCCAAATCGTCGGAACTGGCGGCGACGGCCGGAAACAGCACCGCGAAATCCGGGGGCGGAATGGAATTCGCGGCGCGCGCCAAATCTGCGATCGATGTCACTCCCCAGGCTTTGAAAAGTGAATTCACAAAGGCGGAACTGGCACCGTTTTCCGTACACTCATCCGAACGATCCACGGCGCGCAACACGGCTTTCACGGCTGCCCGCCCAATCCAGTGCGCGGAGCCTTCGTCGCCAATGGCAAATCCCCACCCTCCGGCCCGCGCAGTCCGACCCTGTTCGTCCCGCCCCCACGCGATTGAACCCGTACCGGCTATAACAACAACCCCGGGTCCCGCGTCGAAAGCAGCCTCAAGAGCAATCTGCATGTCGCCGACAACTTCGATTGGGCTGGGTAGAATTTCCGCCAGAAGATTTCGCACAATCTCTGCCAATTCCGGTTGAGCCGCTCCCGAACCTCCTACACAGGTTCGCGACACTTCCTCAGGAACAATGCCGGCGGCGGCGCATGCTTGGCGCACGCACTGCTGCAGCGATTCGCGCGCCTTCCCTTCTCCCACTCGTACGATGTTGCTTGGCCCCGCCGTGGCGGCGGCGAGCAGTCGCGATTCATCGCCAACCGCGCACGTAGTCTTGGTACCGCCACCGTCAATCCCAAGAAAGTAAGCCACGAGATTATTTTTAGCACAGACCGGGCCGGCGCCGGCAGTTCTCACTTGCGAACCATCCCGACCCTAGAGTCTCACTCGCACAAAACCGCGATTGCTCTGATAATTGAACATCGCCGCGGCCAGAAGCCACACAAGTTTTTCTCTGCGATCTCCGCGGATTTCACTTTGCGAACTCCGCGGTTAAAAGCTTTCTGTGTTCGTAAGTCAAAAAGATGGGTTTAAATCCGCTAGATTTCGCGATCATCGCGCTCTACCTGGCAGGGATCACTCTGTTCGGCTTGCGGTTCCGCAAGAAGCAGCGATCTCTTCGCGATTATTTTCTGGCCGGGCGCGATATTCCCTGGTGGGCGATTGCGCTTTCCATTGTGGCTGCCGAAACCAGCACCCTCACCATCATCAGCATTCCCGGCCTCGCCTACGACACCAATTTCACATTCCTTCAAGTGGTCATGGGATACTGCGTCGGCCGCTTGGTTATCAGCTTCTTACTTCTGCCGCATTATTTTCGCGGCGATCTTTATACCGCGTACGAATTAATCGAACGCCGCTTCGGGCGCGGCCTCCGTTCTCTTACTGCCGGATTATTTTTGCTGACTCGTGCCGCCGCTGAAGGCGTCCGTGTCTACGCGGTCTCCATCGTGGTCTCGATTGCACTAGGGACTGGCGAGTTATCTTCCATTGCCATCATCACCGCCTTGACAGTCATCTATACGTTCGAGGGCGGCCTCGCTGCCGTCATCTGGACCGATGTCGTGCAGACCGCAATTTACGTCGGCGGAACGCTCGTAGGACTGGCCACGATTGTTCACCTTGTACCAGGAGGTTGGAACGCAATCCACGCAGCGGCCGCCGCCGCGGGCAAGCTTCAGGTTTTCAATTTCAGCCCCAGCGTTTTGCTTCCCTATACTTTCTGGGCCGGCTTGATCGGCGGAACCGTTTTCACCACCGCCAGTCACGGCACCGACCAACTCATCGTCCAGCGCCTGCTCGCGGCCCGCGGTCAGAAACAATCAGCGACCGCGCTCATATCGAGTGGCGTTGCCGTCCTGTTTCAATTTGCTCTGTTTCTAACCGTCGGCATCATGTTGTGGGCTTACTACCGAATGCCTTCCGCCGCATTTGGCAGGCCCGACCGCATCTATCCCACTTTTATTGTGACGCGCATGCCGCACGGCATCTCGGGACTCCTGATTGCAGCCATCTTGGCCGCCGCCATGTCCAATCTGAGCGCCGCGCTCAATTCTCTCTCTTCCACCTCCATCATGGATTTTTACGCGCGTCTTCGTCCTGACGCC